>JBAUKK010000320.1:0-4398 GCA_049577645.1 Candidatus Deferrimicrobiaceae bacterium | reverse complement strand
CAGATCGCGTCCTTGGTTTCATAGATGTCCACGACCGGCATCCAAACGCCGGTTCCCAGTCCTTCCTCGCGGCCCTGACCGCGCTCCAGGAAGTTTCCGAAGAGCTGGTTCATCCGGTCCTGAAGGGTTGTGATGTCCCGGAACGGATCCGTCCAACGAATAAGTGTCATGACTTGTCCTCCTTTCCTCCGGCTCTGACACGAAGCCGGAATCTTGGCTATTTTTTCGCGGGGTCTTCGTACTCCGCGTCGACCACTTCCCCTTCCGGCTCCCTGCTCTCCGCTTCGCCTTCCGGCGGAGGCGGGGGAGCGGAAGAGGACGCTTCCTTGTACATCTGCTCGGCGAGGCGGTGCGAACGCTGTCCGAGTTTTTCCGCGGCCTGCTTGAGGACCGTTTCGTCCTCGGATTTCATCGACTCCTTCGCCTCGGCGACAGCGGCCTCCACCTCGGTCGCAAGCTCCTCGGGAATCTTTTCCCGGTTCTCCCGCAGCGTCTTCTCGGTGTTGTACACAAGGGAGTCGAGGTGGTTGCGCGCCTCGATGACGGTCTTTCGCTTCTTGTCCTCGGAGGCGTGCACTTCGGCTTCCTTCACCATTCCGTCGATCTCTTCCTTGTTCAGCCCGGTGGACGCCGTGATCGTGATCTTCTGCTCCTTGGCGGTCGCCGTGTCCTTTGCGTTGACGTGGAGGATGCCGTTGGCGTCGATGTCGAAGGTCACCTCGATCTTGGGGACTCCGCGCGGAGCGGCCGGGATCCCCTCGAGGTGGAACCTTCCCAGGGTGCGGTTGGCGCCCGCCATCTCCCGTTCTCCTTGCAGGACATGGACCTCCACGCTCGTCTGGCTGTCGGCGGCCGTCGTGAAAATTTCGCTCTTCCGGATGGGAATCGTCGTGTTCCTCTCGATAAGCTTCGTCATCACGCCCCCGAGCGTCTCGATTCCGAGGGAAAGCGGGGTAACGTCCAGAAGGAGCATGTCCTTCACCTCGCCCCCGAGTACCCCCGCCTGTACGGCGGCGCCGGCGGCCACCACCTCGTCGGGGTTCACTCCCTGGTGCGGGTCCCGTCGGAAGAAATCCTTCACCATCTGAATGACCTTCGGGATCCGGGTGGACCCGCCGACGAGGACGACCTCGTCGATCTTGTCCACGGTGACCGCCGCATCCCGGATCGCCAGCTCGCACGGCTTGAGGGTCCGGTCGAGGATGTCCTGGATCATCTGCTCCATCTTGCTACGCGTGAGCTTCAGCTGCAGATGCTTCGGGCCCGACGCGTCCGCCGTGATGAACGGGAGACTGATCTCGGTCTCCATCACGGAAGAGAGCTCGATCTTGGCCTTCTCCGCGCCTTCCTTGAGCCTCTGCAGAGCCGTCCGGTCCTTGGACAGGTCGATCCCCTGGTCCCGCTTGAATTCCGTCACGATCCACTCGATGATCCGCTGGTCGATATTGTCGCCGCCCAGATGCGTGTCCCCGTTGGTCGACTTCACCTCGACGACGTTGTCCCCCACCTCGAGGATCGAGATATCGAATGTGCCCCCCCCGAAGTCGAAGACCGCGATAAGCTCGTTCTTCTTCTTGTCGAGGCCGTAGGCGAGCGCCGCCGCCGTCGGCTCGTTGATGATCCGCATGACCTCCAGCCCCGCGATCGCACCGGCATCCTTGGTCGCCTGGCGCTGGGAGTCATTGAAGTACGCGGGAACCGTGATGACCGCCTTCTTCACCTCCTCGCCCAGGTACGCCTCCGCGGCTTTCTTGAGCTTGCCGAGCACCATGGCGGAGATCTGCTCCGGCGTGTACTCCTTCCCGACGGCTGACACCGTGGCCTTCTGGCTGGGACCCTTCGTCACCTTGAAGGGGACCAGCTTCATCTCCTCGGAGACCTCATCGAACCGGCGACCCATGAACCGCTTGATCGAGAAGACGGTGTTCTCGGGGTTCAGCACCGCCTGGCGCTTGGCCACCTGGCCGACGAGGATCTCGCCCCCCTTGCCGAAGCCGACCACCGAAGGCGTCAGCCGGTTGCCCTCCTCGTTGATGATGATCTTGGGCTCCCCGCCCTCCATCACGGACACCACGGAGTTCGTGGTGCCGAGGTCAATCCCGATGATCTTCGCCATATTGCTGCACTCCTCTCTCCCGGATTATGGTCTAGTACTCTCCCAACACCTTTGCGATGAAACGCGCGAGCGCATGTCCGTCCACCGGTTTGGTGACGAATCCCAGCACACCCGCCTCAACCGCCCACATCCGCCGTGCCTTGCTGTCCTCGGCAGACAGGAGCAGGACCGGGACCCGCGAAGCGATCCGCCCGATCTTGACCAGCGAATCCAGGCCTCCGAACAAAGGCGTGTCCATGTCGATGACGAGGAGGTCCGTCCCTCCCCGGGCAACGCTCAACAGACCCGCGGAACAGTCGGAGAAAAGTTCCGTCATCGCCCCCATATCGGAGAGGGCACCGAGAAGCGGGGTCATCAGTCCCCATTCGTCCCCCTGTACATCCACTATCAGAACCACCCGACGGGCCACTTTTTTCCTCCTGCCGTACCCCCTATAGAACAACATCCATGCCAAAGGAAGCGTCTCGGCGCCTGCCATGTAACTCTTTGGTTTTGTTCTATTACTTTAATAAGATACGGGAGGGGGGGATGTCAGGAAGCAGGGCGTGCGCCAAAATGGCACACGCAATCCTCTCCCGGCAACGCCAATGTGGCATTCCGAATCCCGCCAGGTGCGGGGAATTTTCCAGCGGGTATCGCCTGTCAGGAAATCCCGTACTCCTTCACCTTCCTGTGGAGGGTGCGCAGCCCGATCCCGAGCATCTTCGCCGCCTGCGTCTTGTTCCCGTCCGTTTTCAGCAAGGCGGCCACGATGGCTTCCCGCTCGGTCTCCTCGAGAGTCCGGGGCGGGGGGAGCGGGATCGGCCCGGATGGGGAGGGAGGAAGGATGTTCTCGAGGATTTCCGGGGGAAGGTCCCCCCACTCGATCGATTCTCCCTTGGCTACCAGCGAGGCGGTTTCCATGGCGTTGCGCAACTCCCGTACGTTTCCGGGCCACTGGTACGCAAGAAGGGCGATGCGCGCACCGGGCGACAATTTTCTGGGCGTGACGCTGTTCTCCCTGGCGATCTCGCCCAGGAGATGGGCGGCGAGCATCGGAATATCCTCGCGCCGCTCCCGCAAAGGGGGGACCGTGATGCCGAACACGTTCAGACGGTAGAAAAGGTCCTCCCGGAAGGTCCTTGACGCCACTTTCGCCTTGAGATCCTGGTTGGTTGCCGCGATGATCCGGACGTCCACCCGGATCACCTCCGACCCGCCGACCCGGATCACCTCCTTCTGTTCGATCGCCCGTAACAGCTTGACCTGCAGTGCAAGGGACATCTCGCCGACCTCGTCGAGAAACAGGGTCCCCCCTTCCGCGATCTCCATCATCCCCTGGCGGGCGGCTACGGCTCCCGTGAACGCGCCCTTCTCGTGCCCGAAGAGCTCCGATTCGAGAAGGCTTTCGGGAATCGCCGCGCAGTTCATCGGAAGGAAGTACTTGTCCCACCTCGGGCTTTCGTCGTGGATCGCTCGTGCCACCAGTTCCTTTCCCGTTCCGCTCTCTCCCAGGATAAGGACGTTCATCCGGGTCTGGGCGACGGTGTGGATCTTCTGGATCATTTCCTTGATCTTCCTGGAATCGCCGGTGATCCTTCCCAGGCCATCCTTCCGGGACTTCTCCTCCCGCAGGCGCCGGATCTCCCTGTCCTTATTTTCCAGTTCCACGTTCTTGCTTCGCTCCTTGGTCGCCTTGAAAACGGCCGCCCGCAACTGCGGGATCCCTACCGGCTTGAGGAGGAAGTCGGAAGCCCCCGCCCGGATCGCCTCCACCGCGCTCTCGACGGTGCCAAAAGCGGTCACGACAACGACCGGGACGGCAGGATATTCCTGCACCACGCGGCGGACCACCTCCAACCCCGTAATCCCCGGCATCTTGAGATCGGTCAGCACCACGTCGCCCCCCTCGGAAGCGAGATGCGAGAGCCCCTCCTTCGGATCGGCGAAGGGATGTACCTCGAACCCGTCTCGCCTAAGCGCCGTGGCGATGCTCGTAAGGCTGTCCGTATCGTCATCGAATATGAGAACCTTCGCCTTCTCTTTCACCGGTTCACCGGACCTTTTCCGGAAGGGACCTGCCCGCCGCCTGTAACCCGATCCTCGCCTTGGACTGCACCTCCGAGGGGAGGGATATGGTCACCGTCGTCCCGCGCCCCTCCCGGCTTCGGATGCCTATCTTCCCGCCGTGCTCGCGCACGATCTTCCGGACGATGGGAAGCCCCAGTCCCGTACCGTTTTTCCGAGTGGAAAAGAAGAGCTGGAAGATCTGTTTCCGGTCCGCCCGGGGGATTCCCCGGCCG
>JBAUKK010000319.1:0-5082 GCA_049577645.1 Candidatus Deferrimicrobiaceae bacterium | reverse complement strand
CCGCGAATCCGAAAACCGGCGCGATCTCCTTCCTCAGAAGGACGCGGCGTTCCTCTTCCCTGCCCTTCCCGGCAAGCGCCGGGTCCTTGAGGATCCCGATCGCCCGATCGATCGTCCCCCGGATCTGCTCGGTGGCGTTCCCGGCCCGTGACAGCGAAGGAAACAGACACAGGGCGAAGACGAGGGCCGCCGCCGGCAGGCGGAGCATTCCCCTTCCCGCCGCCCTGACGATCGCCCTATTTGGCGCTTCCATGAATGAATTCCCCGATCAGCTGCTCCATGTCCACGGAGGACTCGGTATCCCGGATCTTCCCGTTGGGAGGGATCACGCGGTCCGACGCGCCGGGGGACAGGGACACGTACTTGTCCCCGATGAGCCCCCGGGTCCGAATGGAGGCGATGGTGTCATCCGGCAGCCTGACCCCCGTCCGGATCTTCATCAGGACATCGGCTTTGTATTCGTCGAGCGTGATCGACTCCACCTTCCCGATGTCGACCCCGGCGATCTCCACGCTCACCCCTTCTCTCAGCCCCGAAACCGAGGCGAACTCCGCATGCACGGGCACGTAGTCGCCTCCCACGATCTCCAGTTTTCCGAGCTTTATGGAAAGCCAGGCAAGGCACCCGATCGCAAAAAGGACGAACAGTCCTACGGCCGTCTCGATGTTCAGGCGCTGCATTCCCATCCCCCTACATGAGATGAACCGGCCCCGTGATGTCCCCCCGGATCAGTTGCTGAACGAAGGGATTGACGGAATGCACAACCTCCGCCGTGGGAGCCGCCTCGACCACCTTCCCGTCGTGGAGCACCACGACGTAGTGGCTCCACAGGAAGATCTCCGGGATATCATGGCTGATCATCACCATCGTAAAACCTTGCTGATGATACGCGTGGCAGATAAGATTCAGGATCGAATTCCGGATGATGGGGTCCAAGCCCGTTGTCGGCTCGTCGAACAGGATGATCTCCGGATCCGTCACCATCGCCCGGGCAAAGGCGACCCTCCGGACCATCCCTCCGCTCAGCTCGTCGGGGAATTTCCCCCGGGAACCCTCCAGCCCCACCTGCGCCAGGCGCGAAAGGACGCGCTCCCGGATCTCCCCCTCCCCCAGTTCCGTCTTCTCCCGCAGCGGGAACGCCACGTTCTCGTACACGGTGAGCGAGTCGAAGAGCGCGCCCCCCTGGAAGAGCATCCCGAATCGGCGACGAACCCTGTAAAGCTCCCCCCGGGAGAGGCGGGAGATGTCCACCCCGTCTACCAGGACCTGCCCGCGTTCCGGCCGGATGAGCCCGATCATGTGCTTGAGCATCACGCTTTTGCCCGCCCCGCTCAGGCCGATGATCGCGGTGATCCTCCGGCGCGGAATGTCGAGGTTCACGCCGTCGAGCACCTTCTTCCCGTCGAGTGTCTTCTCGACGTTCACCAGCCGGATGAGCGGCTCCCCGTCCGCCTCGGGAAGCGTTTCGAGCCCGCACGGTTCGCAGATCGGTGAATGGCCGCTCACAGGAGCACCGAGGTCAGGAAGTAGTCGCCGACCAGGATCAGCACCGAGGACAGGACGACGGCGGACGTGGTCGACTGGCTGACCCCTTCCGCCCCCCTGCCGGTAAAATATCCCTTGAAAGTGCAGACCCACGCGATGATCAGTCCGAAGGCAAGCGATTTTATAAACCCGTTCGCAACGTCGTTCCACTCCACGCTTGCCTCCATCTGTCCGAAGAAGACGCCGGCGTTCACCCCGAGGAGCTTTACCCCCACCACGTACCCTCCGAGAATCCCTACGACGTCGAATATCGCCGTGAGGAGCGGCACGGACAGAACGGCCCCGAGGAGCCGGGGGGAAACGATAAACTTGACCGGATCGATCCCCATCGACTCCAGCGAGTCGATCTGCTCCCCGATCCGCATGATCCCGATCTCCGCAGTCAGGGCGGAACCGGCCCTCCCCGTCACCATGAGCGCCGACAGGACCGGGCCCAGCTCCCGGATAAGCGAAAGGGCCACCGCGGACCCGAGCAGGCCCTCCGATCCGAATTTCCGAAGCGTGTAATACCCCTGGAGGCCCAGAACCATGCCGGTGAACGCCGCCGTCAGGACGATGACGAACAGGGACTTCACCCCGATGAAGTGGACCTGCTTCACAATACGGTGGACCCGGTAGGGCGGGAAGAAAAGGGTCGCAATCGTCGCGTAGAGGAAGATCATCATCCTCCCCATGCGGTTGATCCCCTGGAGGGCACGCTTCCCGATCGTCTCGACCAACAATGCCATCGCTTCCCCCGGGCGGATGCGGGTCGGATCCCGTCACGTTCGGCCGGATCCGTGAACTGACGGACCTTTAGATATACATTTTCGCCGAAACGTTGCTTCCCTTCCGCATGCCGGAAGGGCCGCTCCGTCACGGCGCCCTTTCTTGAAAGGCGCCGTTCCCGCGTGAAACTTTCGGAGGGGGCCGGCAACCTTATGGACGACGATTTGCGTTTTGCAGAAGAACAGGAGAGGCAAATGGCCGGGGGTTCCCTTCGTTCCTGTCTTTTCGTGGCCCTCCTGCTCGTTTCCCCGGCGACGGCTTTCGCCGCAGATGCGGGAGAAACGGCACCGGCCGGGGAAACCGGCGGCCGGGAGACCGGGGCGGCGCAGGAGACCGGAATCGAGGAAGGCGATGCGGCCGAATCCGCATCGACGGAGACCGGTCCCGGGGAGTACCTCTTTCGGGAGGAAGCCCCTCCCCCTTCCCTCGCCGACCCCCTCGAGCCGGTGAACCGCGCCCTGTTCGCGTTCAACGACAAGGCCTATTTCTGGGTGATGAAACCCGTGGCGCAAGGGTACCGGGCGGTCGTGCCGGAGGTGATGCGCCTCTCGGTGAGAAACTTCTTCGCGAACCTCGCGATGCCCGTCCGGTTCGTGAACAACCTCCTTCAGGGGAAGATCCGGAACTCCGGGGTGGAACTGCTCCGGTTCGCCCTAAACACCACGGCGGGGATCGGGGGCCTTTTCGACCCCGCGAAGGATGACTTCCGTCTCCTCCCCCGGGGCGAGGACCTCGGCCAGACCTTCGGAACATACGGGTTCGGGCACGGGCTGTACATCGTCTTGCCGTTGCTCGGCCCCTCCAGCCTGCGCGACACGGTGGGCCGGGCGGGGGACTCGTTTCTCGACCCGGTCCACTATGTCGAGGACACCGAGGTCATCATCGGCGCCAAGGCGCTGCAAACGGTAAACGAAGTGTCCCTGAGGATCGGGGAATACGAGGACCTTACGAAAGCGGCCCTCGACCCGTACGTCGCCGTTCGGGACGCCTACTCCCAGTATCGCGCGAAAAAAGTGAAGGAATAGTCTTCCGAAATCGCCCTGGCCCGTTTCGACTCTTGTGATTTTTCCCCCTTTTCACTACGCTTTAGCACATGGACCACGGGTGCATGCGACGCGTGAACCGGGAAGCGGGGACGACAGACCGAAGGTCTGCGATGAAAAAATTTCCCGGGATATTCACTGTCGGACTCATGATGGCGGTGGTGTTTTCCTTCCTCGGGGGATGTGCGACCTACCCGCAGAAGAATTTCCTGTCCCAGGCAACCTACGGAAAAGGCTATGACGATGTGTGGGAAACCGTCGTCGGCACTCTCAACGGAATGAACATGAATATCAAGACCCTGGAAAAGACATCGGGAAAAATCGAGGTGGAAGGTCCGGATCTCGAGCTGCGGAAGTACGTATTGGGAAGGTACGATTCGTTGTACTGCTATTGCGTGCTGCCGCACCAAAGAAATGACCTGCGGAAACTGGTCGGGAATTACGCGATCGCTCTTACCAGAGACAGCGACAACCGCACCTCCGTGATCATAGACGCGACGTTTCTTGCTTCCGTGTACGAAGGAGAAATCTTTTCCGGCTGGCTTCGCTGCCCCTCGAAGGGGATTTTCGAACCCTTCCTCCTCAAGCAGGTCGAATCCCAGCTAAGCGCCAGGAAGGCGCCCGCACCTCCCCCCCCCGAAAAGACCGAAAAGAGAACGCCTTCCCGCAACTTCGACTGGTGGAAGCCGAGCAGAGGGTACTGATCCCGCGCGCGATCCCTCTCTCCCGGCGGGCCCGGGAAGTAACCCCTTTCCTGGCCATGGAGGTCATGGAGCGGGCAAAGGCCCTGGAGGCGAGGGGCGCGATATCATCTCCCTTTGCCTCGAGCCACCGGAATGGCCGTCACTCCCGGCATCGACTTCGGGGAGGGAGCGGAGGGATTCCTGCCCTTCTCTTACGCCGATTCACCTGAAAACATCGGGAATGCGTTGAACCGCCTGCGGATCTTCCTCCTGGGGCGGGACGGAAATCTCTTCTCACCGCTGACGCTTCCCGGATGAAATGGGAAACAGATCATCCGACGGAAATTTTTCGGGACAAATAGGAAAATCGTTTTCCCTATGAATTCGCATGCCTCCTTTTCCGGAAATCTCTGAAAACTGGGAAAAAGTTTCTCTATGTTTTTCCTCCCGTTGCGGGAATAACGATTAAAATCAACTGTTTATTGTTTGGCACATGCATTGCACTTAGTGGCCGGCAACGGCTTAGAAGTGGGATTCGAGGCTGATTGGCACATGAGAAAGAACGCTTGAAAGGGTGATCGATGAGCGGAAAAAAAATCATGAAAGGAGGGGTAAATTCGGGAACACATTTTCCATTGGCGGATGCGGAACGGTTTTCTGGCAACCAATTCAGCATGCAAGGCGTTTACGAGAATGCCAAAACAATTCATCAGACGGAGGGAATTAAAATGAAAAAGTGGACAATCATCGCAGTGGCGGTCCTTTTCGTGTTTGGACTGTCCGCGCCAGGATGGGCAGTGGATGAGGTGGAAGTCGAGGTCGCCGTGGCCGGCGAGCAGGCGGCCACCGGGGACAGCACGAACGTGGGCGAGAACCAGGTGAACGACAACGAGTTTGAAATCGGGAACACGGAAGTGGAGGGCAATACCCTCACTCAGACCGACGCCTCCACCACTAACACCGACAGTGGAAATTCGGTGGGTGAAGTTGAAATCGGGAACACGGAAGAGTCCAATAACCCGGAATTTTCCCAGGCTCAAGAC
>JBAUKK010000318.1:0-3512 GCA_049577645.1 Candidatus Deferrimicrobiaceae bacterium | reverse complement strand
GCCATGGCCCAACGGTCCGAGACGTCGAGAGCGATCGCGTAGGGGAGATATTTCTCGAACAGGTTCTGATCGGCCATTCTCTCCAGCCTGTCCTTTTCCGCCCGGAGGAGGAACTCTTCGAATCCTTTGATCTTCTTGAGCGCCAGTGCCCCTTTCCGGGTCTTGACCGGCATGACGGGGGCAAAGAGAAAAACCGCCAGGCCGGAGATGACAAAAGCGGCCACGATTTTTCCCGGGCTGCCTCCCGTGACCTTGTTGGTGATCATCCCGATGAAAACGCCCAGGACCCCTCCTCCGATCCCGATCCCGCGGTACATGGTCTTGACGCTGCCGGGAAGGCCCCGAAAGTAGCCCAGGGATTGGAGACGGCGGAAGACGGCGTCTTTGAGTTCGTCGAGGTTCTTGTAAAAGGAGTATTTCAGCTCGGATACAAGTACCTTCCCGGAATGCCCGGAGAAGAGGTTGGCCATCAGCTTTTTTTCAATCAGGGGCAGATGGTTGTCCGCTTCCTTGACCTTTTCCAGCACGTAATCGGTCCGGTCGAACAGGAACCCCGCGGTCTTGATCTCCCCGATCGTGACGAATCCCCGGACGGCGAGGTTGACGATGGAGGCGGTGATGTCTTTCGGGTCGAGCCGTTCGTCGGAAAGGGCGCCGACCTCGGCGGGGGGAAGGGGCTGTCCGTCTTCCTCCGGGGGCGTATACATGACGGGGATGCTGTCCCCGACGTCGGGGTCCTTTCCCCTCCTGTACCAGTGGACGAGCATGAAGACGAGCGTGACGAAGGGAATCAGGAGCACCCCGTTTTCGGCGAGATTGAGGTTCCATACGGTTTTCTGCAGGAAAGAAGGAGGCCCGACGATTCCCTTGTCCCAGCCCAGGGCGATGGTAAGTCCCTCCCGGGGGGAGAGGGGGCCGCCGGTCCGGAATTCCCCCCCCTTGCCCAAGGGGAGGAAGGTGCAGGAGGAATTTCTTGAGCCGCGCAAACCCGTATAGCAGTTCCCCCGAAAAGGAATGTCTCTCTGACCGCTTTCGACGACCACCGTGGAGGAAGCGCTTCGGATGGTGGTGTCCCAGTCGTTCCCCGTTACGTTCCAGTAGAGTTCGTCGTGACCGTCGAGGAACAGGATGGCGTTTTGAACGGTGTAGGCGATGACGTACACCTGCCGGCCGTCGACGAACGCATCTTTCCTGCCGATCCGGATCCGGACCGCGTCCCCGGCGCGAGTGACCTGGTATGGCCTCTTCTTCCGGAACTGGTCCGCAACGGAAACGACCCGGATCGGAGCCATGGTCTTCTTCCCGAATTCGTCGGTATACCGGAAGGGGATGTCGCGGAAGATCCCGTGGCGCCGGCGTGTGAAGAAGGTCTCGATAGTTTCCGTCACGGAAAAGGAGGAATCCGGGTGGACGACGATGTCCGCGTGGAACGACTCGATGGTGAAATATTCCGCCCGGGCGGGGGACCCTCCCATGCCGAGCAGGAGAAAAAGGGACAGGGAGCACAGGAAAAGCCATGCGCGGACGCCGGGAGGTCGCAGCGCGTCAAGGGAAGGAGACATCGACCCGGTCCCTCTCTTCCCGGGAGGACAACTCGAAGAACTTCTCGCGCTCGAACCGGAATCCGGAGGCGACGAGGTTCGAGGGAAAGACCTCGGTCATGGTGTTGTAGTCCCGGACGACCGCGTTGTAATACCTCCGGGCGTATTCGATTCCGTTTTCGATCTCCACGAGCTGTCTCTGCAGCTCGAGAAAGCCGGTGTCGGCTTTCAGGTCGGGGTACCCTTCCGCAAGGGCGAACAGGGTTTTCAGGCTGTCCGTGAAGGTGTTTTCCGCTTTCGCCTTGTCGTCCGGACCCTCGGCGCGTATCGCTTCGGTCCGGGCTTCCGTGACGCCGATCAGCGTGGTCTTTTCGTGGCCAGCGTATCCCTTGACGGCCTCGACCAGGTTGGGGACGAGGTCGTGCCGTTTCTTTAGCATGACGTCGACGTCCGACCAGGAGGCACGAACCGTGTTCCGTAGCCGGATGAGCCGGTTGTACAGGAAGGCGGTCGCCGCAAGCACGGCAGCCGGAACCGCCGCAATCACAAGGGAGATCATCGTTTCCGATCCGGCGCCACGTATTCCGAAGCGCCTTTCCCGCCCTTGGTGTCCCCGCTTCCGGGGCAGGCCGAAGGGCCATTATACATGCATCGGGGGCGACGGAATATCCGGAAGGCCGGCGGGAACGCCGATCCGAAGCCCCGGGGAATTGCGGGATGGAGGCTTCCCCTCCCCGGGATACAATAGGCTGCCATGTTCGACGTCGTCGGAATCGGGCTGAACGCGATCGACTACCTCTGCACCATTCCGCGCTTCCCCGTCCCGGGGGAAAAGCTCCGGATGACCGGGTTCTCGAAACAGGGTGGGGGGCAGGTGGCCACTGCCCTCGTGGCGCTATCGCGGTGGGGTTTGCAGACGATGTACGTGGGGAACGTGGGGGAGGACGAACACGGGATCCTCTCCCTATCCCTTCTCGGGGAAGAGGGGATCGACGTCGCCCTCGCGCGTACCGTTCCCGGAGCCGCCTCGCAGTTCGCCGTCATCCTCGTCCAGGAAGATTCCGGCGAGCGCACGATCCTGTGGGAGAGAGACGCCCGGATCCGGATCCGCCCCGAGGACATCCCCCGTGACGAGATCCGGCGGTCTCGTGCCGTTCTTCTGGACGGCCATGACGTCCCGGCTTCCATTGAAGCGGCCCGGGTGGCCAGGGAGGCGCGGGTGCCGGTCGTACTCGACGCCGAAAAGGTCCAGGAGGGGACGGGGGACCTGCTTTTCGCATGTGATCACATCGTGGCGGCGTCCTCCTTCGTCGCGCAACTTATCCCGGGCGCGGAGCCCGGCGAAGGGGTTCGCGAGATCCACCGCCGCTTCTCGCCGCGCACCGCGACCGTGACCCTGGGGCCGGAAGGTGCCTTGGGGTTCGACGGCAGGCAGATCTGCCGGGCGCGGGGAATCGATGTGGGTGCAGTCGACACCACGGGGGCGGGGGACGTCTTCCACGCAGGGTTCCTCTTCGCCCTTCTCGCCGAGAGGACGTTCATCGAAATGCTCGCATTCGGTAACGCCGCCGCAGCGCTCTCCTGCCGGAAAGTGGGGGGTCGTGCGGGCATCCCCTCCCTCGACGAGGTCGAGAGAGTTCTTTCCCTTCCATAATGATATGGATGCGAACAGTGTGGGGGCGGTGGAAAACGCCCTAAGCGTTGGTACGGCTACCTGTTATGGCGATAAAGGATGAGGCCGTGGGTAGGGTCGTACGGAGAAACGCCCACGGTTACGGCGTCACCCCTTACAACGCGGATCTTGTACCGTTTCAGGGTTCCGCTCAGTTTGGCCGAGAGCGTCATTCCGTTTTCCAGAGTGATGATGTAGTTCCCCCCCCCCTTTGTGTCGGTCACCGTTCCTTCCAGTTTCGCCAGGTCCGCTTTGGCCAAGAGATGAACTCCTTCCTCTTTCCCCGTGATAAGGATCAG
>JBAUKK010000317.1:0-4193 GCA_049577645.1 Candidatus Deferrimicrobiaceae bacterium | reverse complement strand
TATTTCGTCCGCCGGGTATACGAACGGGCTGTGGAAGAGGCCGCGATCGATCGGATCGTGCGGATCGCCTCACCGAAGGAGATCCCGGCGCACTTCGAGAAGCGGAAGACCTCGTTCGGCACGATCGGGTTCGAGCTGGACGTCATGCCGGTGCTTACGTTCCAGCGCTTCTCCGGGCTCTTCCCCGACGCGAAGACGGTCGACGTTTCCGGGGCGATCCGCGAGATCCGTGCGGTCAAGGGACCGTCGGAGATAGAAGTGATGCGGGCCTGCGGGAAGAACCTTGCCGGCCTGCTGTCCGGCGCGAGAGAGCGGATCCGCCCGGGGGTCACCGAGACCGCGCTCGGCGGAATCCTCCAGGGCGGGGCGATCTCGGCGGGGCACACGACCATCACCCGGATGCGCGCCTGGAACCAGGAGGTGGGGCTGGGGTGCGTCATCTCGGGGGCCGACGCGGCGATCCCTTCCTACGCGGACTTCCCCACCGCGGGAAAGGGGTCCGGGCCGTACGTCCCCGTCGGGCAGGGGCACCGGACATTTAAGGAGAACGAGCCGATCCTGATTGACCTCATGTGGGCGCAGGACGGCTACCTGGTGGACATGGCCCGGACGTACGTGATCGGGAGCCTGCCGGAGACGCTTACGACGGCGTACGGGATGGCCGCCGAGGTGATGCGGAAGATCGAGAGCGCCACGCGGCCGGGGGCGGTGGCGGGCGACCTCTACGAAATCGGCCTGGAGGCGGCCTCCCGAACCCCGTTTGCCGGGCATTTCATGGGGGCGCCGGGGTACAACGTGAAGTTCATCGGGCACGGCGTAGGGATCGAGACCGACGAGTTCCCCTTCATCGCCAAGGGATCGAAGACGATCCTTATGCCCGGCATGACATTCGCCCTCGAGCCGAAGTTCGTCTTCCCCTCGGAGGGGGCGGTGGGCCTGGAGAACACGTATCTGGTAACCGAAACCGGCTTCGAGAAGCTTACTCTTATGGACGAGGGGATCATCGCCTGCGGCGCGCAGGAGGAGGGGGAATAATGACGGATTTTCTGAACCGGGAGGAGGCGGTCCTTCTCGTAGTGGACGTGCAGGAAAAACTCGTCCCCGCCATACACAAGGAGCTGTACCCGCGCTCCCTGAAGAACATGCGGATCGCGATCGAGACGGCCGCCACGCTCGGGGTTCCGATTCTTCTCACCGAGCAATACCCGAAAGGCCTGGGCAGGACCGTTCCGGAGGTCCTTAAGGCCCTCGACGGGAAGGAGTACCGGCTGTTCGAGAAGGTGAGCTTCAGCTGCGCCCGGGACGAGGAATTTCTTTCCGCCGTATCCGAACTGAACCGGAGGCAGGTGATCATGGTCGGCATGGAGACCCACGTGTGCGTCTACCAGACCTCGGTCGACCTTTCCCGGGCCGGGTATTCGCTCTTCGTCCTGGACGACGCCGTCTCCTCCCGGTTCCTGCACAACTACCAGAGCGGTCTGCAGGCCCTCCGGGACGCCGGCTGCACGGTCGTCAGCACCGAGACGGCGGTCTTCCAGCTCCTCAAGGTGTCGACCACGCCGGAGTTCAAGAAGGTGGCATCGCTCATCAAATGAGGGCGCGCCCCCTCCTCATCGCCTTTCTCGCGGTTCTCCTCTGCGGGATCATCCACGCGGATCTCCCGGCGGGCAGACAGACCGTCGCCCTGTTCCCGCCCCATGCCCTCGGGGTGGAAGACGGGACAAGGGTCTCCGCGCTCCTGGGCCAGGTCCTGGCGGAACGACTCCGGTCCCGGTTCGACGTGCACCTCGTAAGCGTTAAAGAAGGGAGCGATCCCGCGGAGAGAAAGCGTAAAGCCCGCACCCTCGGGGCCACCTATGTCCTCACCGGGAACGTCTCCCGCATCGGTCAAACGGCAACACTCGATCTCACCCTCGCCCCGACCGAGGATCCGGGAAAGGGGAGGACGGTTTTCGTGACGTCGGAAGGCGAAGGCGCACCGGCGCAAGTGGAACAAACGGCACAGACAACGGGAGCGGAGGACCTTCCCCCTGCGTTCCGGAGGATGGCCGGCGAGGCCTCCGCGAAGCTCACGCTCCTTTTTTTCGGCGACGGGCGGATCGGCGAGGAGGGGGAAAAAAGAACGGTCCCGTCCCTGTCGGGCAAGATCAGCCGAAGCCGCAACATCGCCGGGAAGATCATCTCCCTCGCGAAAGGGGACGTCGACCGGAACGGGAAACCCGAGATCGCCGCAGCGTACCCGGACGCCATCGTGATCTACGGACTGACGGGGGAGGAGCTGGTCGAGAAAGTCAGGATCCCGGATTCGCGCGCGGGGCTCTTCCATGTGGACGTCGCCGACCTGAACCGGAACGGGATCGCCGAGGTCATTGCCGTCCGCTACCTCTCCGGCAAGGCGGTTTCCGACGTCTGGGAGTTCGACGGGGAGAAGTACAGGCGCATAGCGGCCGACATCCCCTACTTCCTTCGCGCGGCGGACATGGGGCCCGAGGGGATCGTCCTTCTCGGCCAGGAGTCCGATCCCGTGACGATTTTCAAGGGACCCGTCTTCCGGATGGTGCTCGAACGGGGCGGGTCGGAAGATAGGCATGGGCGCGACGCCCCGATACCCCTGCCCCCGGGCACGTGGGTCTACTCCTTCGTCCCGGTGCAATTCCGGGGAGAGGTACGGTACGTGGCCCTGGGCGAGGGAGGCAGGCTCCTGTTGCTCGGCGGGAAGGGGGAAAAGCTGTGGAAGAGCATCGCCGCGGTCCTGGGGGCCGAGACGGTCCTGGAGGCCGCCCTCGGCAAGAATCCCGGCCTCCCGGGGGACCGCAACGTGCGCCGCCTCTCCCTGCCCGGCCGACTGTTCGCCGCGGACCTTGACGGGGACAAGTCCGACGAGATCATCGTGGTGAACAACATCGTGTCGGCCGGCGGGTTCTTCGAGAACCTGCGGATTTTCACGAACGCGGAGGTGCTCTGCTTCGGCCAGGAAGACGACCGACTGGCGCTTGCCTGGCGGACGCCGCAGATCGAGAGTCCGGCGACGGATGCCTTCCTCGACGTCCCGCACGGCGGGAAATCGTTTCGCGTGGGGATAGCCTCGCACGACAAGGCGAAGATCCTGGGAACGTTCGGGGAATGGCGCCTCTACTGGGTGAACTGAGGGCGTTTCCCCGGGGGAAAAACCGGTTTGACACCGGTTGCCGGCGTCCTATAATTGTTGGTTCCTGCACGCGTGGCGGTGTAGCTCAGTTGGTGAGAGCATGCGGCTCATATCCGCAGTGTCCGGGGTTCAAGTCCCTGCACCGCCACCAATCCTTTCTCATTGGCGCAGAACAGGGACTTGAACCGGCGCGGGAGAGATACCCTCGATTCGTGCACCGCGGGTCCTGTGGTAAAATCGTCGCATCATGATAACCCTTCGCGTCCTGCTTGTTGACGACGATCAGGCATTTCTCGATTTTGCCGTGGGAGCGCTGTCCCGCGCAAGATATTCCGTTACAACCGTACCCGATTTCGAATCGGCGGCGGAAGCGCTTTCCGGCTTCAAGGGGCATGCCGTCGTCCTGTCCGGCCTGATCGTAGGGAAGCACAGCGGCCTCGCGTTTCTGGAGGGAACCCTGCGGAAATACCCGTTCGTTCCGTTCACGCTCCTTGCCAAATCCCCACCGCTTACGTCGGTAATCGAGGCCCTGAAACAGGGGGCCTACGATTTCCTGCGCAAACCCGTCGCCCCGGAGATCCTGTGCCAGTCGGTTGCCAGGTCCGTGGAAAAGATCAACCTCGTCCTCGAGGGGGAGAGGCAGGAGAGCGAGAGCCGCACGCTCCTTGCCCAAATCCGGGCGGAGTGCGAGAAGGCAAAAAACATAAGTGATTTCAAGGGATTTCTGATTTCCACTACTGCCCATGATTTCAACTCGACGCTTACCGTTCTCGACGGGTACAACGAGGTCATCAAAAAGCGATGCAGGGACTGCCGGGAACCCCAGGCCGTGCATCTGCTCGAGCAGGTCAAGCGGTCCATCACCCGCCTGCGCACGATGTCCGCCACACTGCTCGACTACGAGGCAGCGGAGAGGGGTACACTCCGAGTGAATTCCCGGGAGTTCGACCTGTCCAAATTGCTGGAGGAGTGCGTATCCTTCTACCGGCCGTACGCCGAACAGAAGCAGGTCGTAATGGAGATGGAGGGGGAGACCTCCCCCCTC
>JBAUKK010000316.1:0-5430 GCA_049577645.1 Candidatus Deferrimicrobiaceae bacterium | reverse complement strand
GGTATAAGGATGAAACGAAAAGCCCGCTCTCCTAATCGAAAAGCAAGGCCGCGGTCGGTGAAACCGCAATAAAACCAAATTCCGACCGGGAGGGACAGAGATGGCGGAATGGACGATGGAGGAAGTGTTGCGCCTGGCGCTCCGGCATGAGATGGACAATTTCGGTGCATACAAAAAAGCCTCGGAGGAAACGGAGAATCCCGCAATCCGGGCGATGTTCAAGTTCCTGGCGGACGAAGAGAGGAACCACATCAAGCTCATCCGGGACAAGATGGCGGAATTCAAGGTGAAGGAGTAGGGAGGAACGCCGGTGGCGCACATCTTCTTCGACCATATCTCCACAACTCCCCTCGACCCGCGCGTGCTCGAGACGATGATGCCGTATCTCACCGAACGGTACGGGAACCCGTCGTCCCACATTCACG
Source organism: Candidatus Deferrimicrobiaceae bacterium (assembly GCA_049577645.1). Classification (GTDB taxonomy): domain Bacteria; phylum Desulfobacterota; class Deferrimicrobia; order Deferrimicrobiales; family Deferrimicrobiaceae; genus CSP1-8. Next base: position 5,005 of record JBAUKK010000316.1, on the reverse strand, counting down.
ACCAGGGCCAGCAGGCGTTGAAGGCGATAGACGCCGCCCGGGTGGAGGTGGCCGGACTGGTCAACGCGAAACCGGAGGAAATCGTCTTCACCTCCGGCGCGACCGAGGCGAACAACCTTGCCATAAAGGGAGCCGCGGAGGCCCGGGGGAAGAAGGGGAAGCACCTGGTGGTATCCGAGGTGGAGCACTTTTCCGTCCTGAATGCCCTCCTGCCCCTCCGCAACCGGGGATACGAGGTCACCACCATAAAAGCCGACGCCGACGGAAAGGTGGACCCGGACGATGTGCGAAAGGCTGTCCGGACCGACACCGTACTCGTCTCGGTGATGCACGCCAACTCGGAGATCGGAACCATAGAACCCATCGAAGAGATCGGGCGGATCGCCCGGGATCGGGAGGTCCTTTTTCACACGGATGCGACGGGGTCGGCGGGTCACATCCCGCTCGACGTCAAGGCGGCAGGGGCGGACCTGGTCACGCTGTCGGCGCACAATTTCTACGGGCCCAAGGGAACCGGGGCTCTCGTGGTGCGGGAGGGAGTCAGGCTCGAATCCCAGATCGACGGCGGCTTCCAGGAAATGGGCTACCGCGCCGGGACGGAAAACGTCCCCGGAATCGTCGGGATGGGGCAGGCGGCAAGAATCGCCTCCGAAGAGATGGGGGAATGGTTCTCCCGCCTGCGACGGCTGGAGAAAACGCTGCGCGACGGCATCGCCTCCTCGGTGGAGCATCTCCACTTTACCGGCCACCCCACCGACCGGCTCCCCGGCCACGTGAGCTTCTGGGTCGAGTACGCGGAAGGGGAGTCCCTGCTGCTGTTCCTGACCCTCCACGGCGTGATGGCGGCCTCGGGGTCGGCGTGCAGCTCGAACCTGAAAGGTCGGGACGAGGAGGACCTGGTAGCCTCCCATGTGCTTCGGGCGATCGGGGTCCCGAGCGACATCTGCACGGGGTCGATCACCTTCAGCATGGGGAAGGGAAACACGGAGCAGGAGGTGGACCAGGTCCTGTCCGTCCTGCCGGGGATCGTCCGGCGCCTGTGGGAGATGTCCCCCACCTATCTCGACTACCAGAAGAAGGTCCTGCGGGGAGGGTAAACGACTATGGCGAGCGGGCCGTACAGCGCGAAGGTGATGGATCACTTCATGAACCCGAGGAATGTCGGCGAGATCGAGGACGCCAGCGGCGTGGGCGAGGTAGGCAACCCGGCGTGCGGGGACATGATGCGACTCTATCTCAAGGTCGAGGGAGGGAAGATCGTGGATGCGAGATTTCGCACGTTCGGCTGCGGGGCCGCGATCGCCTCCAGCTCCATGCTGACGGAGATGATCAAGGGGAAGACGGTCGAGGAGGCGCAGGCCATCACGAACCGGAACGTCGCCGACGCCCTCGACGGCCTCCCGGCCGTCAAGATCCACTGCTCGGTCATGGCCGAGGAGGCGGTGAAGGCCGCCCTGGACGATTACCGGAAGAAGAACCCGGCCTGAGGAAGGCGGAAATACCGCGATGCTCGACCTGAACGAGATCGAAATCCTGCAGGTGGCCTTGGCCCACGAAAAACAGGCGAGGACGTTTTACGAGCGGCTGGCACGCCATCAGGGAGACACGCCCGGGGGGGATCTGTTCGCCTTCCTCGCCGAGGAGGAGCAGGGTCACATCCGCAAACTCTCCGCGAAGCACGGGATACCCGAGTTCGAGGCGGGCTGGGAGGAGAAGTACCTGCCGTACCTAATCGACCTGGACCGACTCGCCTGGGAGGAGGGGGTCGAAGCGGGAGGCGCCGAGGGGCCCGAGGCGCTCCGGAAGGGACTCTCCGTCGCGAAAAAGGCGGAATCGCACGCCATTGCCTTCTACCACCAGGCCGCGAAGGTCGTCGAGGACAGAAACACGCAGGACATGCTTTCCGAGCTGGAGTCCGAGGAAAGGATTCATCTCGCCAAGATCGAGGCACTCCTGAAGGACCTGTAGGAGCCCCGCGGGGCAATCATCCGTTCTGGAGGCAGGCATGAAGACATCGAATCCCCTTGACGTAATGCGGATGGCGCTGGAACGCGAGAAGATGGCGGTTCGGGACTATTCGGAATTCGCGAAAACGGCCAAGGAGCCGTCGATCCGGGAGATGTTCCTCTACCTGGCGGAGGAGGAGAAAAAGCACGTGAGGCTCCTCGAGGACGAAATCGACCGGGAGCAGAATCAGGAGATGTAGGGCCGTATTACGGATTGGGCGGAACGGGGTATAATCCGATGCTTTCCCTCTACGACACCGTTTCCAGGAAGAAGGTACCGCTTGCTCCTCTCCGGCGGGATCGCGTCGGGGTTTACACCTGCGGCCCCACCGTGTACCGCTATGTCCACATCGGGAACCTCCGGACCTACCTCCTGACGGACCTTCTTCTCCGGTCCGTCCGGTTCGTAGGCCTCACGCCGTTTTCCGTCCAGAACATCACGGACATGGGACACATGCACCAGGAGCAGCTCGAGCGGACCGAGGACAAGGTCATCGCCGCCGCGCTGGCCGCGGGAAAGACGGCCGGCGAGATCGCGGAGTTCTTCACCGAGGCGTTTTTCCGGGATTGCGGCAGAATGAACTTTCTTCCCTCCGACGTCTACCCGCGCGCGTCGTCCCACGTACCCGAGATGATCGCGGTGGCCGAAGAGCTGGAAAGGAAGGGTGCCACGTACGGCGGAGACGGGTACCTCTATTTCGACGTGACGAAGGCGAAGGGATACGGGGAGTTGTCCGGCGCGGTCCTGGGGGAGGGGGAGACGGCAGACCGTACGGACGAGTCGATCCATTTTCGGAAAAAACGTCCGGAGGACTTCTCGCTATGGCTTGCGGCGGATCCGGGGCGGGAGTTCAGCTGGGAGAGCCCCTGGGGCCTGGGCTGGCCGGGGTGGCACATCGAGTGCGCGGCCATGGCGGAAAAGTACCTGGGTACGGAATTCGATATCCACGTCGGGGGCGTGGACCTTCGTTTCCCTCATCATGAGAACTCCCGGGCGATGGCGATGACGGCCACCGGAGGACGTTTCGCCTGCTGCTGGGTGCACGCGGCGCACCTGCTTGTCGACGGGCAAAAGATGTCCAAGTCGCAGAAGAACGAGTACACGCTGGACGACCTCGAGGCGCGGGGGGTAAGCCCGATGGACTTCCGGTACCACTGCCTCACCCTGCATTACCGGACGCCGATGAACTTCACCTGGGAGGCACAATCGGCGTCCGCGAAGGCGCTTCTGCGACTGAAAGAGATGTTCGCCGTGAAAACGGGATCGGCGGGCGCGGGCGACGGAAGAAGGGAGGCGGAGGAGTACCGGCGCCGCTTCCGCGATGCGATCGAGGACGACCTTAACGGCCCCCGGGCGCTTGCCGTGGCCCACGAGGCGGCCCGGTCGGGCCTTCCCGGCGATCTGTTGAGGGAGCTCGCCGGGGAGTGGGATGCGGTACTCGGGGTGGGGCTTCTCGAGGCGGCCCCCGGAGATGCGGTTGCAGAAGGATCGCCGCCGGAGGAGATTGCCCCGGGAGAGGTGGTCGATCTCGCGCTTCGCCGCGACCGGTGCCGGCGCGAGCGCAAATTCGCGGAGGCGGACGGCCTGCGTGCGAAGATCCGGGAAGCCGGGTACGAGGTAATCGACAAGAAGGATAAACCCGCGAGGCTGAAGAAACGATGAAATCATTGAAGAAGGAGCCTATTGTGCCGGTCAGGACGATCGACGACCTCATGGAGATAGCCCACGGATACCAGCGTTCCATGGTCCTTTTCGCGGCGCTCGAACTCGGGGTGTTCTCCGCCCTTGGCGATGGCCCCTCCGACGCCGCCCGGCTTGCCCGCCGTCTTTCCGCGGATACGCGCCGTCTCTCCATCCTCATGAACGCCCTCGTGGGGGTGGGGCTTCTCGGAAAAAGCGGTCCTACCTACCGGAACAGCGAGATTGCCGGCCGCTTCCTCGCGGACGGCCCCCTGTCCAAGGCATCCATCCTCCTGCACCACCTGGACTGCTGGCCGGAGTGGACGATCCTGGCAGGAAAGATCCGCGCCGGCAGGAAAGCGCCCGGAAAGGGGAAAGTGTACCAGGAAAATTTCATCCGGGGGATGGAGGACAACGCCCGGGAGCGGGCCGTCCTCGTGGCGAAGCAGATTCCCTTGCGGGAGGGGGAGCGCGTTCTCGACCTGGGGGGCGGCCCCGGAACCTACGCGGTCGAGTGGGCGAAGCGGTACACCGGTGCGCGTGTGACGGTGTTCGACATCCCGGAAACGCTCTCGGTCACGAGAAAAATCCTGAGGGAGAAGGGCGCATCCCGGCTGGTCGCCCTGAGGGAGGGCGATTTCCTGCGCGACCGGATCGGGGGGCCGTACGACTTTGTCTGGATCTCCCAGATCCTCCATGCCTATTCGGAAAAAGATTGCCTGTTTCTTCTGCGCAAGGTCCGCAAGGCGGTCGCACGAGGAGGGCGGGTAGCCGTCCAGGAATTTCTGCTGGAGAAGGGCGGAACGTTTCCTCCCGGCCCCGCGTTTTTTTCCGTTCACATGGTGGCGGTGACCGAAGGGGGAAAAGCCTACACGGCGGACGAGGTCGCCGCGATGTTCAAGGCAGCCGGGTACCGGCGGGTGACACGGGGCAAACCGGACATCCGGGGGGTAGGAATCATCTCCGCGCACACCTGAAGATCCGGGGAGCGGGCAGCGGGATTATCGCCTCCGGGGATTGCCGCAGACGAAAAACGGGAGGCCCGATGGGCCTCCCGGCGCGTGTCTATGGTGGGCGCTACAGGATTTGAACCTGTGACTTCCACCGTGTGAAGGTGGCACTCTACCGCTGAGTTAAGCGCCCGAGGGCGAGGTCGACAATGTAGCCCCGCGCGATGGCTCCGTCAACAGCGCCTCGGAACACCCCTGGCGCGCTACTGCCAGGTGCAGCGCTCGCGGGGCTCGGTGCCCGGAATGAAGGCCTCGAGCATGGTGTCGCTGGGGCAGTAGGGGGTGGCCAGCAGCCCGCTGCGCTTGTC
>JBAUKK010000315.1:0-1703 GCA_049577645.1 Candidatus Deferrimicrobiaceae bacterium | reverse complement strand
TGGCAGCCCGGGCAGGGGCGAAGCTTGCCCCGTTTCCCGGCGCGCGCGTGGAGACCGGCGGGTTTGCGGACGTCGCCCGCATCGTCTCTCCGCCGGTCGACCTCATCCTTTGCCTGGGCAATTCGCTGGTCCACGTGCCGCAGGAGGAGGCGGCCCGCTTTCTCCGGGACGCCGCCGGGGCGATCACGGGCGGAGGGGAGATTCTTCTCCAGATTCTCAACTACGAGCGTCTGCTTCTCGGGAAGGTCACGACGCTTCCCCTCATGCAGGCAGGGGAGGTAGCGATCGAATTCCGCCGGGGCTACGTGTGGGAAGGGGACCGGAAAGTGCGGTTCCAGACGGTGCTCCGGATTTCCGAAGGGGGCGAGCCGAGGATCGTCAGAAACGATATTCCCCTTTACCCGATCTACCCCGATGAACTGTGGGAAATGCTGGAGAGGGCCGGCTTCTCCGGGATCCGGTTTTTCGGGGATTTCGCCGGGTCGGATTTTTCGCCGGAATCGGATGCCCTCGTGTGCCGGGCGGGGAAAAACTGAGATGGATTTCTCCCGGGTGATTTCGGCGCGGCGGAGCCTGCGGGCATTCTCGGACAGGCCCGTGGAGCCGGAGAAGATCGAGCGGATGATCGAGGCGGCCCGCTGGTCCCCTTCTTGCGCGAACCGGCAGCCGTGGCGGTTCGTGATCGCGGATAAAGAATCGCCGGCGAGAGCATCCCTGGAAGATGCGCTCGATCCGGGGAACGCCTGGGCGAGGCGGGCCCCGGTCCTGATCGTGGCGGGGGCGAGAAAGACCGACGCCGCCGTCGTGGAACGCCGGGAATATTTCCTGTACGACACGGGACTGGCTACGATGAGCCTTATCTGCCGGGCGGTGGACCAGGGGCTCCTCGTCCATCCGATGGCAGGATGGAAGGAAGAGCCCCTGAAAGCCGCGCTCCGCCTGCCGGACGATTTCCGCCCCATCGCCGTGATCGCCGTGGGGTATGCGGGGAAGCCCGAGGACATAGACGAGGAGACCCGGAGGAAGGACGAGAAGCCGCGGGTGCGCAAGGATCCCGGCGAGATCGCCTTCCGGGGCCGCTTCGGCGATCCATACGCCGCGTCCCTTCCGTCTGCCCCCGCAAAGGTGTTCGAAACCGACATCCCCTTGCGGTTCGGGGACATCGACGCGATGGGGCACGTCAACAACGCGGTGACGATGACGCTTTTCGAACTGGGAAGGGCGAAATTCTTCGCCGACGTGCTGGGGGTAAAAAGGATCGAGGATTACGAGTTCATTCTGGCCGAGGCGACCGTGCGGTACCGGCTCCCGATTCTGCTCCAGGACCAGGTGCGGCTGCGCATGTACGTCACCGACATCGCGCGAAGCTCCTTCCGGTTCGTCGCCGAACTGTTCGATCCCCGGGACGGGCGCGTCTACACGGAAGCGGAGACGGTCCAGGTGATGTACGACTATGCCGCGGGCCGGCCCCGCCAGGTCCCTCCCGGGTTCCGGGAAAAGGTGCGCGACTATATAGGCGGCTGAAGACCCCGCCGGCCGGTTTGGCAAGCAGGGCGGCCCGCACCGCGATCATGTCTCCTTCGGATCCGGGTGGGGTATGCCGGAGGCACGGAAGACGTTGCGCCGGGAAAGTCTTCGGTTGAAATGAGAACTGCCGATTCATTATAATGACCGCCGATCAGCACCAGGGCATGGCACTTGGT
>JBAUKK010000314.1:0-1514 GCA_049577645.1 Candidatus Deferrimicrobiaceae bacterium | reverse complement strand
CGTATACGCCATGACGCCGGGGGAACTGAAGGAGGAAGGCGACGGCCTCACCATCCGGTTCGGAGTCCACCCGAGCCCATTCGGCGACTGTCTCGTGGCCGTCACGGACAGGGGGATCTGCGCGGTATCGTTTCTCTCCGCGGAACGCGGCAGGGAGGAATGGAAAGAACTCGAAAAACGGTGGAGTCGAGCCACCATTCGGGAAAGCCAGGCAGGGACGAGAGGCGTGGCAAGCCGGATCTTCGATCCATCCCGGTGGAAGAACAACTCCCCGCTTTCCGTGATCGTGCGGGGAACGAACTTTCAGGTCAAGGTGTGGGAGGCGCTTGTCCGTATCCCCCCCGGCTGCGCGGTTTCCTACGAACAGGTCGCCTTCCGGATCGGGGCGCCGGCAAGCGCGCGCCCCGTCGGCTCGGCCGTCGCCCGGAACCCGGTGGCGTTCCTGATTCCCTGCCACCGCGTCATCCGAAAAACAGGGGATTTCGGAGACTACCACTTCGGAGCGGCGAGGAAAAAGGCGATCCTCGCCTGGGAGGGCGCCCATTTCCGCAAATCATCCGGGCATCGGTGACGTGAAAACGGATCCTCGTTCGTCCGGGCAGCCCCCAGTCGCTCAACGCTCTTTTCGCACAACCTGACACACCGGTCGGCGAGAAAGGGAGAATCCTGCCAGGCTATTTTCTGGCTTCCCTCGGGTCGCCGGTGGAAGCAACGCCGGCTTCCAGAGGCAGGCCGGCATCCTTCGACCAGCCGATCCAGGAACTGTCGTAGTTGTGCAGCTTCTCCAGTTCCCATCCTGAAAGATAGAGGGCGAAGAGGACCTGGGTGGTGCGCACCCCGGACTGGCAGTAGAAGTATTGTTCCTTCTCCGGATCGAAACCCAGTCCGCTCAGCAGGGGCTGTATTTCCGCCGCCGTCAACCACTCTGCCCTGTTCTCCCTCTTTTTGAAGAGGGTCCATTCGCTGTGCCGGCTTCCGGGGATGCGCCCCGCACGGTAGGCCCCTTTCTTCTGCTTTTCCCCGGTGAACTCCTCGATGCTGCGGTTATCCCATAACTGGGCCGCCGGATTATTGCGAAGCGCCACGATATCGTCGGTATCCACACGCAGGTGCGGGAGAACGACTTCGGCAACGAAGTTTCCGGGCTGTGCCGGAGCATCGGGGGCAAGCACCTCGACAGGATAGCCCGCCTCATTCCAGGCCTTGATACCGCCGTCGAGCACCCGCACGCCGGACTTGCCGTAGTAGGCAAAGGCCCACCAGATCCGGGTGGCGTCGACCTTGGAGTCGTAGACAACCACGGTGGAGTCCCGGTTGATGCCGAGTCGCCGGGCCAGGTCCGTGAACCCGGCTGCGTCGATGATGTTTCCCGTGACGCCGTTTTGGGTGTCGGGAGACGCTGCGTAGTCGGGGCGGTCCAGCTGGTAGGCGCCCGGGATGTGCCCCGTGCGGTATCCCACGCTGTCTTCCGCCGCAATGACGACCAGTCTCGGGTCACCGGCATCCAGCAGGCC
>JBAUKK010000313.1:0-2974 GCA_049577645.1 Candidatus Deferrimicrobiaceae bacterium | reverse complement strand
GGGCCGTTCCCGTTCCGCAATCGGCAGGGTGACGATGGCCCCGCAGCCGGAGGAGAACGGCGTTGTCACCGCGTCATCGCTCCGGTCATAGGAGGCAAGGAAGTGAAGGCCCGCGATAAGGTCGGGGGACGCGAAGAAGATGACGACTTCCGGATCGTCCGGGAGGGGCGACATGTCGGCCCGGGTGAACAGGGCGAACCGCTTGGGCGCCGGGCGGGCGGGCACACGGGCGAAATATGCGCGCGCCAGATCCGGAGTCTTCAAGTAGCGTTCGCCTTCCATCTTCCCGGCGATCCCGCAGGACAGGAAATATTCGATTCCCTCCCGCGGCTGGCCCAGGAACCCGAGGTAATAGCCCCCTCCCCCGCACCCGTGATGTGACGCGGAGAGCGCCACCGGCCTGCCCTCCGCCCTTGTCTTCGCGAGAAGGGCGAAGACGCAGACCCGGGTGGCCTCCGGGGGAAGCAGCGTCCCCTCCGGCAGGTTGTCCGTGTACCGGAACAGCACCGGGGATTCCGCCATCCCGAACGCTTCCATGAACAAGTCGATCTTTGCCTTCATCGTCGGATCACCTTTCGGCCGGCCCTTCCTCGCGGAGGTGGATTTCCCTCCTTGACCGGCCGCGAAAATACGTGAGAATGATACCATGCATCCCACGATATCCGAGGCGCTGCGGAAGTCGCCTCTGTTCGCCAACCTCCCTCCGGAAGACCTCGCCCGTATAATCGATATATCCTCCTTGCGCCATTACGCGAAGCGGGAGACGGTTTTTCGGGAGGGAGACCGCGCGGACGGATTCTTCGTGGCCGTTTCGGGAAGCGTCAAGGTCTTCAAGATCTCCGAGGACGGGAAGGAGCAGGTTCTCCACATCCTCGAGGCGGGCCAGTCCTTCGCGGAGGCGACCATCTTCGAGGGGGGGGGCTTCCCCGCGAACGCCGAGGCGCTCGGTAAGTGCGAACTCCTCTTCCTCCCGAAGCGACCGTTCATCGAACTTCTCGAGAAAAACCCGGGGATGGTCCTTCGCGTGCTCGCATCCCTGTCCAAGTGGCTGAAAAGGATGACGGACCTCGTGGAGAATCTCGCGCTCAGGGACGTGGAGGCCCGCCTGGTGTTTTTCGTGGCCGAGGAGATGAAGAACCGGGGACAGGCGCTCCGGGACGGGGCGGTGTACGAGATCCCCGTCAGCAAGAACGTGCTGGCGTCCCGCCTGGGAACCGTTCCTGAGACGTTCTCCCGCACCCTCAAAAAACTGCAGGAGGAAGGAAAGATCCGGGTCAAGGGAAACCAGCTCCGGATCCTCAAGGCGCAATCCCTCTTCGGCGCGCTGGCGCGCTGAATGTTTGGGGGGCGGTATTGATCCGCGTCAATTACCGTTCTTTGTTCCTGCGGTAAACCTCTCAGCGGGACTCACGGGCCCGGTCGTTTCGAACCACCCAACACCTTTAGGAGGGATGCATGATGAGACGGTGGGTATGGGCAGCGACGGCGTTGGGAATCATCGCATTATCCGCGGGGACCGTTTTCGCGGCAACGGCGCAGATGGAGGTCGCGATACCCGGGGGGAGCAAGGTGTGCGTCGACTGCCACCGGAAGGAGAAGGTGGCGGCCACGGCGATCGAGGAGTGGAAGAACAGCACCCATGCCAGGGAAGGAGTGGGCTGCCTCGACTGCCACGAGGCGAGGAAGGAGGACAAGGACGCGTTTGACCACTACGGAAAGCTGGTCGCCACGATCGTGACGCCTTCCGACTGCGCACAGTGCCACGAGAAGGAGTCGAAGCAGTTCCAGGGAAGTCATCACGCGAAGGCCGGGGACATACTGGGAAGCCTCGACAACTTCCTGGGAGAGGTGGTCGAGGGGCCGCCGGCGGCGATTTCCGGGTGCAAGCAGTGCCACGGAAGCATCGTGAAGATCCTCCCGAACGGCAAGGTGGATCCGACCACCTGGCCCAACACCGGCATCGGCCGGATCAACCCGGATGGATCTAGGGGATCGTGCACCGCGTGCCACTCCCGCCACCTGTTCAGCGCGAAGGTGGCCCGCTCCCCCGAGTCTTGCGGGAAGTGCCACCTGGGCCCCGACCACCCGCAGAAGGAGATCTACGACGAGTCCAAGCACGGGATCGCCTTTTACGCGAACCGGGACCGGATGAACCTCGACTCCCGATCATGGGTCCTCGGAAAGGACTACACGGCCGCGCCTACCTGCGCCACCTGTCACTTGAGTGCGACTGTCGACCTCCCCGTCACCCACGACCCGGGAGAAAGAATCTCCTGGACGCTCCGGCCGGCGATCTCGAAGAAGCTCGAGAACTGGGAAACGAAGCGGGACACGATGAAGACCGTATGCGTCAATTGCCACAACCGGAAGTTCTCGGACGCCTTCTTCACCCAGTACGACATCACGGTCGAGCTCTACAATGAGAAATTCGCCAAGCCGGGAGCGGAGCTGATGAAGAAGCTTCGCGACGCGGGGAAGCTCACGCCGACCCAGTTCGACGAAAAGATCGAGTGGACCTGGTTCCTCCTGTGGCATCACGAGGGGCGGCGGGCGCGGCACGGGGCGTCGATGATGGCTCCCGACTACACGCAGTGGCACGGGTTCTTCGAGGTTGCGCAGCGGTTCTACATGGAGCTTCTCCCCGAGGCCGAGGAGCTTTTGCCCGGCTCGACCGCCTTCATCCTCGCCCAGGACCAGCACAAGTGGATGAAGGGGATCAGCAAGGAGGAGCGGGACAAGATGCAGAAATTCTACGAGGAGCGGTACGGCAAGTAGGGGGCCGTCTCATGCGCGCGGTAGCCAGACATGAGTAATCTGACGGGGAAACCGGCCATACCGTTCAACCTTCGGGACAGCAGCGGAAAAACCCACCTTCTCGAAGACTACCGGGGGAGTTGGCTCTTGATGGTGTTTCATCGCCACCTCGGCTGACTCCCCTGCCGGGCGCACATCACGCAGTTGCGTGATCATGAAG
>JBAUKK010000312.1:0-14480 GCA_049577645.1 Candidatus Deferrimicrobiaceae bacterium | reverse complement strand
GTCATGCCCATGAAGAGGTTGAACGCCTGCCCGAGGGCGCAATAGAACGCGAGCATGGCGATGAGCTGCCACTTCCCCTCCAGGTTCTCGCCCACGAGACAGAGGAGAAGGTAGCCGGCCAGGACGGGAGCCAGGGGAAGATATTTCGTCAAGGTGTTTTTCATCGGGTCCCGGCCTTATTTGGCCCTGATCAGTCCCGTCGGCCTGATAAGGAGAATGACGAGAAGGATCACGAAGGAGAGGAACCGGGTGAGTGCGAACGGCTCGACGTGCGGGAGCAATGCGAACATGGTATAGGAACCGTTTTCGATCAGCCCGAAGACGACCCCGCCGAAAAAAGCGCCGTAGGGGGAGGAGAGCCCCCCCAGGACCGCGATCACGAACGCCTTGAGGGTATATTGGCCTCCCATGTTGGGGTTGATCCCCACCGGGATGAACATCGTCAGCAGGACCCCGCTCGCCACGGTGAGCCCAAGACCTATGGAAAAGCTCAGCGCGTATTGCCAGTCCACGTTGACTCCGCACACCCGGGCCCCCTCGCTGTCCTCCACGACGCTTCGCAGCGCGGTCCCCGCCCTTGTCCTGTTGAACCAGAGATACAGGAGAACCGCGATCAGGATGCTGCCGAAAAAAGCGATCAGCTTGGTGTAGGGAAGAACCGTGAAGGGTATCTTGATCTTTCCCAGGGCCCAGTTGTACCCCCGAAACTCCGACCCGAAGATCAGCTTGACCGTCTCCTCCAGGATGACCCCCACGGAAAAGGTGGCGAGGAGGGAGGCGAGTTCCGGACCTTTGAGCAGCCTCTTGACAAAGCTGTAATAGCAAATGAAGCCGAGCAGCATCCCGATCAGGAAGGCGAGGGGAATGGCTAGGATGGGGCTTGCTCCCAGGGAGTTGAACATCCAGAGCGTGGTGAACGCCCCCACCATGATGAACTGCCCGTGTCCCACGTTGACGACCTTCAATACCCCGAAGATGAGGCTCAAGCCCATCGTCATCATCCCGTAGATCCCGCCGAGAATCAGACCCTGGATAAGGTTCCCCATCAATTGGTCGAAGACCATGCCATTCCCCTTCGAGGTCTGGAAAATGATCGCGTCATGGCAATCATGAAAATCTCCCCGGGGTCGATGCGAGCCCCGGGGAGGACCGGCAAACGCATCCCCTATTGCCTTACTTTTTCGGAACCGCCTTTACGCCCTTGGCCTTTTCGGCGAACGTGGGCATCGGGTACACGAAATCGCCGGTTTTCGCCGATTCGGGCCATACGATGACCCGCTGTCCGTTCTGCCACTGGACATCGACCATGTCGTGTCCGACCTGCAACCCCGTGTCGTCGATATCCCATCCGCCGTAGAACGATAAGAACGTGAGATCCCCGAGGGCTTTCCTCACCTTGTCGGAATCGAGGCTGTTCGCCTTCTCGATTCCCTTGACGAGAGCAAGGATGGACGTTCCCGCCTCCGCGGCGTGGTAGTCAGGAAGGATGTCGCTGCCGACGGCTTTCTTGAAGAGCGCCACGAATTCATCCTGCGACGGTCCGATCCATTCCATGCCGGCCTTCTTCGCGCCCTCCGCGGAGAACGTCACGCCGTATTCCCAGTGGGAGGGGCCCATGACGCCTTCCGCGTTGGTCGTGAGCGCCTCGTAGAATGCGGGCAGAGTGGCGGATGCGATAAGAGACAGGGCCTTCGGATTGATGTCCAGGTCGGCGAGCTGCCGGTTCAGGAGCTGACCGTCCTGGAAGTGGCCGCCGCCGATGAGGAAGTCGGGTTTCGCCGCCTTCATGGCGGAAAGCAGCGGGGTAAGATCGGTTACGCCCTTCGGATAGGTCCGCTGGAAGACGACCTCGAAGCCGAGCTTCTTGGCATGCGCCTCGGCCCCCGCCATCACGTCCCGGGCGAATTCGTCGTCCTCGTAAACGAGCGCGACCTTTTTCGCGGTCGGATCCGTTTTCTTGATCATGTTGAGGGTTCCCCGGTGATAGTTCGACGCGGGGCCGATCGTCTGGACGATGTATTTGAACCCCTGCTTGAAGATCTTGTTGCTCGCGCCGCCGTGATCCATGTAGACCATCCCGTATTTTTCGGCGACGGGGGCGCCGGCCAAGGTCAGCCCGGAGGTGTAGGGGGCCAGCGTGAAGTGGACCTTGTCCACCGTGATGAGTCTTTCCAGGAGACTCGTGACGGCTTCCTTCCTGGATTCGCAATCGTATTTTTTGTATTCCAGAGGCACTTTCTTCCCGCCGAGCTTCACGCCGCCATAGGAGTTGTTTACCCAGTCGACAATTGCTTCGACCCCGCCGGTCGACTGTTCTCCCGCTTTTGCGTGCTTCCCCGAGAGGGTGGCCGGCTCGCCGATCAGGATTTTTGCTGGGGTTTCCGCGAAGGCCGATGGTGCGATAACAAACCCGACAAGAGCAGCAAGACCGATCATTGTCATGAAAATTCGGTTTTTCATTATCCCCTCCCGTTTGGAATTGGTTCCCTGCATACAGCAAAACAAATCGCCGTCTTCCCACGCCAAGACGAAGGTTCCCCGAAAATACTCAATTTTATTCTACTTTTTTCCCAAACGAAAAGGATGAAATCCTATTCCAAAATAGTGGATGGTTCGATGCGGTGTCAAGTGAATCATTCCGGTTATGGAGAAACGGTCCCCTCACCCCACCATGTTCAAGCCCCCGTTTACGCTTACCACCTGGCCCGTGATGTAGGAAGCCTCGTCCGAGGCGAGGAACCGGATGGCCGAGGCGATCTCCCCCGGGTCCCCCAGTCTCTTGAAGGGGATCCCGCGCTGCATCGCCCCGATGATCTTCGCCCCCTCCTCCCCCTGGAAGCTCTCCGCAAGGAGGGGAGTGTCCGTCGGGCCCGGGCAGACGCAGTTGATCCGGATTCCGTATCGGGCGACCTCGCGGGCGACCGCCTTGGTAAAGGCGATCACCCCCCCCTTCGCGGCGGAGTAGACCGCCTCCCCCGAACTTCCGACGCGTCCCGCGTCCGACGCGACGTTCACGATCGCCCCCCCGGTATCCCCGGCCTGCATCCCCTCGAGGGCCGCGCGGGTGCCGTGGATCGTACCCATCAGATTGATTCCCAACACCTTTTCCCAGTCCGAAGGAGCCGTCGAGAGAAACGGGGCGATCCGGTCCCATCCCGCGTTGTTCACCCAGACGTCCAACCTTCCCAATTCCTCCCGGACCTTTTCTCCCGCCTCCCGGACCTGCCGGTAGGAGGAGACGTCGACCGGGAGGTGAAGAAACCGGGCGCCGGCCTTGTGCCCTGCCGCAGCCAGATGCTCCGCCGCCTCGTCCCGGATGTCCAGGACCGCCACATGCACCCCTTCCCGGAGAAACCGGGTCGCCGCCGCGAACCCTATCCCCCTGGCTCCTCCCGTGACCACCGCCACCTTTCCCTTCATGAGAATCCCCCTTCCGGGACGGCCGTCTATCCCGGCCGCGTCGAGAGGAAACAGCCTAACATTGACTTTTCCGGATGGCTATACTACCGTCGTCCTCATGCGGCGGACGTTCTACCTCCTCGCCATTCTGACGGCCGCCGCCTCCGTTTTCCTCTCCTGTTCCGGAAAACTGGCAAAACAGACAGGGCTTACGGACTCGGATCTCTTCTCTCGCGGCCAGGAGAGCCTGTCGAAGAAACGGTACGGCAGCGCTATTGAGCCTTTCCAGCTGCTTCTCGAAAGGTTTCCCACTTCCCCCCTGGCGCCACGGGCGCAGCTCGCCCTCGCGGACGCCCACATGGGAAACAAGGACAATGTGGAGGCGGAAGTCGGCTACGATGATTTCCTGCGCCTGTACCCGGCAAACGACAACGTCCCCTACGCCATCTTCAGGAAAGGGGAACTCCTCTTCCGCCAGAAGAGCAAGCCCGGCCGGGATCAGACCAAAACCATCGAGGCGATCCGGACCTACCGGCTTCTCCTGGAAAAAAGCCCCTCCGGCCCGCACGCGGCCACGGCCGCCGGAAGGATCGCGGAGCTTCGCAACCGGCTTGCGGATAACGAAGTCGTCGTGGTGTCCCATTATCTCGCTCGCAAAAAATACGACAGTGCGGAGGCAAGAGCGAGAAGAGCCGTGTCCGACTACCCGGACACGACCTCCCTCCCGTCCCTGATGTCCCTTATGGCACAGGCGCTTGATCGACAGGGGAAGAAGGAGGAGGCCGCCGAGGTCAGAAAAAGCCTCCGGGAGAAATTCCCGGGGGCGGGAGACGAGAAACGATGAACAGCGATCTGTCCATTCTCATTACCATCGGGAAGCGAGCCTACGCGGAAAAGGACTTCCGGCGCGCGGAAACGCTGCTGCGGGAGGCGATGGCGGGCGGGGCGAACTATCCCGACATCCACTATACCCTCGGACTCATCTATCATTTCTGGGGAAAGCTCGAGGAAGCCGTGCGGGAGTTCGAAAGCAGCCTCTCCCTGAACCCCGAATACACGGAAGCTCTCATGTCGCTGTCGATCACGCTGAGCGAGGTGGGCAGGTACGAGGAAGCCAGGGCCGCTCACCAGAAGGCCGCAGCCTCGCTTGCGCGGTCGGGTGCAACGGCGCCGGGAACCCAGCCTGTCGGGAAGATCGCCAACCTCCACGCCGAACTGGGGCAGCTTTACCTCGCTCTCGGGAGTACAGAGGAAGCGATCACGGAGTACCGGAAGGCCCTGCTCGTCGCGCCCGGGTTCGCCGATCTGCGGATCCGGCTGGCCTACGCGCTGCGGGAGGCGGGACGCCTCGAGGAAGGGCTCGCGGAGCTGGACTTGGCGATTGCCGACCGGCCCGGGCTGGTTTCGGCCCACGCGCAGCGGGGCGTCATCCTGTACCTGTTGGGGAGGAAGGCGGAGGCCCGCGGGGCGTGGGAGAAAGCCCTTTACCGGGACCCGCTCAACAAGCTGGTTCAGCTGTACCTGAACACCCTCGAACGGGAGACCGGTTCCGGTTAGGGCTAGCTAGGGATTTCTTTCCGCGAGCCACACGGAGAGCGACGATAACGCGGAGGCAAAGCCCTCGGTTTTCGATCCCCCCGCCTGTGCCATGTCCCGGCGCCCCCCGCCGCCGCCCCCGACGAACCGGGCGGCGTTCTTGACGATATCGGTAGCGGAATAGGAGGAGGTGAGGTCCGGGGTGACCCCCGCGACCAGGTGGCAGCGGCCTTCCTCCATGGTCCCCAGGAGCAGGAGACCGCTTTTCAGCCTTCCCTTCACCGCGTCGGCCAGTTCGCGAAGCGCCGCGGGATCCATCGGCTCCACCTCGCCTTCCACCACGCACACGCCCTTCACCTCCCTGGCCTTCGCGAGCATCTCGCCCACGAGGTCCCGGGCCGACCTGCGCCTCGCCTCCTGGACATCCTTCTCCAACGCCCTGACCTGCGCCTGGAGCCTGCGCACCCGCTCGACGGAGTCGGCCGGCGACACCTTGAGATCCTGTGCGATCCGGTGAACCCGGTCCGCGTCCTCCCGAAGGTGGTGGAAGGCCTCGGGACCGGTCAGCGCCTCGATGCGCCGGACCCCCGCGGCCAGCGCTCCCTCCGAGATGATCCGGAACAATCCGATCTCTCCGGTATGCCGGACGTGGGTCCCGCCGCACAGCTCGCGGCTCACGCCGGAAACAGTCACCATCCGGACCACGTCGGCGTATTTCTCACCGAAAAACGCCATCGCCCCACTCGCGATCGCCTCCTCGTACGGAAGCTGCTCCCAGGACACCGGCCTGTCGGAGAACACGGCTTCGTTCACCTGGTCCTCGATCGCCCGAAGCGCCTCCGCCGGGGTCGCCTCGAAGTGGGTGAAATCGAACCGGAGCTTGTCGGGGCCGACGTAGGAGCCCGCCTGCTTGACATGGGTTCCCAGCACCTTGCGCATCGCCGCCTGGAGGAGGTGGGTGGACGTGTGATTGGCCTGGGTCTGACGCCTGATCGAGGACTCCACCGAGAGTTCCACAACCATTCCCTCGCCTACCGTTCCCTCCGCGATCTTCGCCCGGTGAATGACCAAGTCGGCGGCCGGCCGACGGGTGTCCGTGATTTCGATACGGAACCCCTTGCCTGTCCCCTCTCCCACGTCGCCGGCCTGCCCCCCCGATTCACCGTAGAAGGGGGTGACATCCGTCACCAGATCGACCTCCTCACCCGCTGCCGCCGACAGAATCCTCTCCCCCTCCCGGAACAACGCAATCACTCTCGCCGCCGCCTGGAGCCGGTCGTAGCCGACGAACTCGACGGTGACGCCTTCCCGTACAAGTTCGCCGGCGGCTGCGTCGGAAAGGCCCACCTCGCCGCCCTTCCACGCTTCGCGAGATTGCGCGCGCTGCCTCTCCATTTCGGCCTCGAATCCCCCGAGGTCCAGCGTAACCCCCCGTTCCCTGCACAAGTCCGCGGTCAGGTCGACGGGAAACCCGAACGTGTCGTACAGCTTGAAAGCGACGGGGCCCGCGAAGACCTTGTCGCCCGCCTTCCCGATCCGGGTGAATTCCTCTTCCACCATGCGCAGCCCCGCATCGAGCGTTTCGAGAAAACGCCGTTCCTCGTGCAGGGTCACCGTGTCGATAAAGGAGGCACTCGTCTCGAGCTCGGGGTAGGCGGGAGAGAACTCCCGGACCACGCCGGCCGCCACCTGGTGCAGAAACGGGCCTTCGAAACCGAGCTTCTTCCCGTGGCGCAGGGCCCTGCGCATGATCCTGCGCAGGACGTACCCCCGCCCCTCGTTGGCGGGGAGGATGCCGTCGGCGATCAGGAATGCCGTCGCCCGGGAGTGGTCGGCGATCACCCGGGTAGCGGCATCCAGAAGATCGGATCTCCCGTACGGCACACCGCTCAGGCGCTCGATCTCTTCGATGATCCTCCGGAAAAGGTCGGTGTCGTAATTGCTCTTGACTCCCTGCACGGCGGCCGCCAGCCGCTCCAGCCCCATCCCCGTGTCGATGCTCGGCTTCGGGAGAGGGACTTTCCGACCGCCTTCGTCCTGGTTGAACTGCATGAACACCAGGTTCCAGATTTCGAGGAACCGGTCGCAATCGCAGCCCACGGAGCACGAGGGCCTGCCGCACCCCGTTTCCTCCCCCTGGTCGTAGATGATCTCGGAGCACGGCCCGCATGGCCCCGTCGACCCCATCGCCCAGAAATTGTCCTTCTCGCCCAGCCGGACGATACGGGACGCGGGGAGCCCCATCGTTTTGTGCCAGATCTCGTAGGCCTCGTCGTCATCGCGGAACACGGAAACGGTCATGCGTCTCCCGTCGAGTCCCATCTCGCGCGTCAGGAAATCCCATCCGAAGAAGATCGCCTCCTTCTTGAAGTAATCCCCGAAAGAGAAGTTCCCCAGCATCTCGAAGAGCGTGTGGTGCCGCGATGTGTACCCCACGTTCTCCAGATCGTTGTGCTTCCCGCTCACCCGGAGACACCGCTGCGACGTGGCAGCCCGCTTCCAGTCGGCGGACGTGAGCCCCAGGAAGTATTCCTTGAACTGCACCATGCCGGCGTTGGTGAAGAGAAGGCTGGGGTCGTTCCCCGGAACCAGGGAGGAGCTGGGCAGCACCTTGTGCCCGTGCTTCTCGAAATAGGAAAGAAATGCGGCGCGAATATCTGGCCCGGTCATATAATCTCACCCTTCTCCTTCCACGATATCGTCCGACAGCGCCCGAATTGCCTGTCGGCAGGTCCCCGGGGAAAATCCCCTTCGGAAAAGGAAGCGGTACGCCTTCGCGGCCCCCTCCCGGCCCTCCGGGATGTCTCCGCGGAACTTCTTCGCAAGTGCGGCGGCGGCGGCGGCCTGCTCCTCCTCCGGCCGGGACACCGCACGCACGGACTGCTCGACCAGATCCCGGGGGAACCTCCGGACAAGGAGCGCCCCGGCAATCCTGCGCGGCCCCAATCGACGGACATCCCGGTACCTCCGGGCCAGATTCGCGCAGAGGGCGGGATCGTCCACCAGAGATAGCTCCCGGAGCCGGATGAGGGCGTCGTTTGCCTGCGCTTCCGTAAAACCCTTCGCCGCAAGCCGTAACCGGATCTCCCCCTCGCTCAGCGCTCGCCGGGACAGCATGCCCATGGCGGCGGGCAGCGCGCCTCCCTGCGGGGACGGATCCGCCCCTCCTTCACTCCTGCGGGGTCGTCGTCCCGTCCTTGTCAAAATCATCCCAGGTAAGGTCGGAAGTCGACGAAACCCCGCGGACACGAAGGGCGAAGTCGTCGGGATTGGTTGCCTGCCGGAGCGCCTCCTCCATGGAGATCAGGTTTTCCTTGTGAAGCGCCATGAGGGACTGGTCGAAGGTCTGCATCCCGTAGCTCACATACCCCTGGGCGATCGCCTCACGGATCTTCCGGGTCTTGTCCTTGTCCTCGATGTACTCCCGGATGCGCGTCGTGTTGAGCATCACCTCGACCGACGGGACGCGGCCCATGCCGTCACTGCGGGGTACGAGCCGCTGGGAAACGACCCCCCTCAGGATCGATCCCAGCTGGATCCTCACTTGCTTGTGCTGGTAGGGAGGGAAGACGCCGATGATCCGGTTGATCGTCTCCGCCGCATCGAGGGTGTGGAGCGTCGACAGCACAAGATGCCCCGTCTCGGCCGCCATGATCGCCGTCTCGATCGTGTCGAAGTCGCGCATTTCGCCCACGAGGATCACATCCGGGTCCTGGCGCAGGGCGCTCTTGAGGGCCCCGGCGAACGAGGAGGTGTCCGCACCGATCTCCCGCTGGTTGATGACGCTCTTCTTGTCTTTGAGAAGGAACTCGATCGGGTCCTCGATCGTGAGAATATGGCAGCTGCGGTGGTTATTGATGTAGTCGACGATAGAGGCCAGGGTCGTCGATTTCCCGCTCCCCGTCGTGCCCGTGCAGAGGATGAGGCCCCTCTCTTCCAGGGCAAGTTTTTCAATCACCTTCGGCAGATTCAACGCCTCGAAGGAGAGGGTCCCGATCGCGATGACCCGGATGGCGATCCCGACCGTGCTGCGCTGCAGGAACATATTCACGCGGAACCGCCCCAGCCCCGGCACGCTATAGGAGCAATCGACCTCGTGGTTCCTCTCGAACCTCTCCTTCTGCTCCTCGACGGCAAGGATCCGGTCGCTTATCTCCGCGAGGTCCTCGGACCGGAGAGGCTGCGGCACCTTGATGGGCACAAGCTTTCCGTTGATCCGCAGGATGGGGGGCAGCCCCACCTTCAGATGGATGTCGGATGCCGAGTTCTTGACCGCTGTCTTGAGAATGTCATTTAGGTCCAATTACGCCTTCCCTTCCCGCGCGGTCTTGGGGGCTCCCGCCACGCCGGTTTTCTCGAAAATTTTTCTGCCAAGCCCCTCCGCGACATCCGGGTGGTCCTTGAGGAAGACCCGCGCGTTCTCCCTCCCCTGGCCGATCCTCTCGCCGTCCACGGAGTACCACGAGCCGCTTTTCTCCACGACCCCCAGGCCGACGCCCAGGTCCAGGACGTCCCCCTCACGGGAGATTCCCTCCCCGTAGAGGATGTCGAACTCCGCCTCCCGGAAGGGGGGCGCGAGCTTGTTCTTCACCACCTTCACGCGGGTGCGCGCCCCGATGACGCCGTCGTCCCTCTTGATCTGGCTGATGCGCCGGATGTCCATACGGATCGTGGCGTAGAACTTCAGGGCATTGCCGCCGGTGGTCGTCTCGGGGTTGCCGAACATCACCCCGATCTTCATTCGGATCTGGTTGATGAAGATGACCGCCGTCTGGGACTTGCTGATCGTCCCGGTCAGTTTCCTGAGCGCCTGGGACATGAGCCTGGCCTGAAGCCCCATGTGGGAGTCTCCCATTTCCCCCTCGATCTCCGCTTTCGGCACGAGCGCGGCCACCGAGTCGATGACGAGTACGTCCAGGGCGCCGCTGCGCACGAGCATCTCGGCGATTTCCAGCGCCTGCTCCCCCGTGTCCGGCTGCGAAACGAGGAGATCGTCGGTGTTCAGGCCGAGTTTCCGGGCGTAGTTCAGGTCGAGAGCGTGCTCCGCGTCGACGAACCCCGCGATCCCGCCCCGCTTCTGGGCCTCGGCGATGATATGCAGGGCAAGCGTGGTCTTGCCCGAGGACTCCGGCCCGAAGATCTCGATCACCCGCCCCCTCGGGATGCCGCCGATCCCCAGGGCGATGTCCAGCGAAATCGCCCCCGTCGATATGGCGGGAATATCCTTGGTCTGGACATCGCTTCCGAGGCGCATGATCGCGCCCTTTCCGTAGCTTTTCTCGATCGCCGCGAGGGCCATGTCGAGCGCTTTGCGCCGGCTTGCGTCCTGGCTCATTCTCCCGCTCCTCTCTTTTCTGTTCTGTCCGCCTCTTCCCCGAAGGGAACCTCGCGCAGGACCGAGTAGTGTGCCCCCGAAGGGGACAGCCGGCTTTCGTACACCCTGTACGAAGCCACGAAAACGGTGTCGAACGCCACGCCGGAAACCGCAGAAGCGTACGTTTCGCCCCACCCCGGCGCCACCCGTCCCCTGACGCGGCCGACCGTCACGTGCGGGTGGAACGGCCTTTCGTCGCGGGGGAATCCGGCTACGGAAAGCGCGTTCTCCATATTCTGGTGCAACTTCCTGACCAATTCAAGCGGTTCCCGGATTCCGATCCACAATACCCTCGGCGTCCGAAGAGTAGGGAAAGCCCCTGCCTCCTCTATGTGAAGCATGAACGGAGAGATGCCCCGTCCCGCCTCCGCCATGAGCCCGGCCAGTTCGTTCACCCGGGAAGCCGGGGTCTCGCCGAGAAACTTCAATGTCAGGTGCAGGTTATGCTCGGGGGTCCAGGAAACGGGGATCCCCTTCTCCCGGAGGGGGGACACCGCCCCGGCGATCGCCCTGCAACAATCCGGGGAGAGTCCGATTCCGATGAACAACCTCACCGACCTCTCCCCTCCTCCCCCGAAAGAAAGGAAGGGAGCAGCTCCAGAACCCGCCTGACCGTCGCCCTGCGGACAGCGTCACGGTCGCCCGGAAGGAGGAGATGGTACGAAAGCCGGACCTCCCCGGACACGATCGCCACATAGACGGTTCCCACGGGCTTCTCCGGGGTCCCCCCCCCGGGGCCGGCGATCCCCGTCGTCCCGATGCCGATATCCGCCCCGAAGCGGCGCGCGGCCCCGGCCGCCATCGCCTCCGCGACTTCCCGGCTCACCGCCCCTCGGGACGCGAGGAGGTCCGGCGGTATGCCGAGTTCCCTCGTTTTCGACTCGTTCCCATATGCCACAATCCCCCCGAGGAAGTACGCGGAACTCCCGGGGACGGAGGTTAACGCCTCGCATACCCCACCCCCCGTACACGATTCGGCCACCGCCACGCATTGCCTTGCCAAGAGGAGCGTTTTCCCGGCCCGGACGGCGAGGTCCGATGTCACCCGGTCAACCATACGATCCCCCTGTATGCCAGATTGGCATACAGGCCTGCTACGAGGTCATCGGCTATTACGTATATCGCCCCCTCGCGGGAGTCCATCCATGCCGCGGGGCCGAATTTCACGATATCGAACAGGCGAAAGAGAAGGAACAGCGCGACGCCGGATTTCCATCCCCAAGGGATCCCCGTCGCCGCCAGGAGCATCCCCGCGATCTCGTCGATCACCACGGAGGGCGGATCGTTTCGACCCGTGACCTGCATTTCCACCCTCGTGGCGGGGAGAGACAGGATCAGGACGGCGGTCAGCAACCCGAAGTGGATCACCCCTTCGCCTCCCCCCCCATACCATAGGGGAAGGGCGAGGAGAGCTCCGAGCGTTCCCGGGGCCAAGGGAACGTATCCCGCCCCCAGCCCGGACGCGACAGCCCTCCAGATCACACGACCGGCAAAACGGTTGACTTGGGGCATTATGGTTATTAGATTATATAATTATTTGAATTATCAAATAAATAAAACTATATTCCCCTAATGGACGTGAATCAGGAATTATCACTGGGCGAAACCCGGGAAAGAGTCGTACTGGCGGTAACGGAAATTGCCAAGGGGATGAAAATCGTCAGTTTCTATCCCCCTCGCCACCCCGCTCTCAACCAGGCTATCTGGAAGATCATTTCCACCATCGAGGCAATCCCTCCCCCCGAAACAGGTATCGAGATCGATGTGACCAGGAACACCCTCCTCTACCGGGAGGAGCCCCTTCCCGCGGGGAACAAGTCGATCGCGGACCTGAACCGGGAACTGTATCACCGGCGCGCAAGCAGGATCATTCTTCTGCCCAACCAGAAACCGGACGAAATGATCACCTTCCTCGGCACCCTGAACCGCGACATCCAGGAACTGCAGGACGAAGGCGGACTGGAGAAGATTCTTCTCCGGGAGAAAGTCTCCCGGATCTGGGTCAACCGGGTCGACTACGAGGGGCTCACCGAAATGCTGAAAAAGGAGGAAGAGACGCCTGCGCCGGAGGATGCGGAGGGATTCCGGTCCGGCGATCCCTCCTTCGACTTCGAAGACCGCCCTCCGGAGGAGCGGGAAATCGGGGAACTTCTCCGGATGCTGGAAAAGGAAACCGACCCCACAACGTACCGCGACCTCGTCATCTCCCTGACGCGCGCCCTGCTCCGGGAGCGCGACGACCAGCGAATCGAATATTCCGGCCTTGCACTCTCGATCTACGTGGCTCACATCGAATCGCCACCGAGGAGAAACCGGGAGATCGCCGACCTTGCCCGCATGGGCATCAAGGAGCTCGTCTCCGACGACCTGGTGTCCCACTTCATCCGGCGCCTCCAGCAGCAGGGAGGGCGGAACCGCAAGGAGGTGGAGACGGTCCTAGCGGCGTTCGGCGAGCGAGCCGTTAGGTTTCTGCTTTCCGCCCTGGCCGAGGAGGGGGATCTCCTGGTCCGGAAATCGATTGTCGACATCATCGTGCGGATCGGCCATCCCGCGGTACCCGAGATTCTCGACAACCTGAACGACTCGCGGTGGTACGTCGTCCGCAACATGGTCACGATCCTCGGAAGCCTCGGGATACCGGACCTCGCGCCGAACATCGTCACGTCGCTTTCCCACCCGGACCTCCGGGTGAAGAAAGAGGCGATCAAGGGGTTGTCCAAGCTGGCTCACCCTTCCGCCGTGACGGCTCTCGGGGAACTGTGCTTCTTTCCCGAGGAGTCCATCGCGCTTCTGGCCACCGCCGCCCTTTCCCTTAAGAAGGAGGAGGAAGCGGTCATGGCTCTCTTGCGGAGAGCCGTCCAGAAAAAACTGTTCTATCCGCATTTCCGCCTGGCCCACGAGGCGATCGAATCCCTGCGCTCCATAGACACCGATGCGGCGATTACCGCGCTCATCAACATCCTGCGCATACCGGCGATCTGGAAAACGTCTAATTTCCGCGAAATGAAGAAACACGCGCTGAGAAGCATCTCAAGGATGTCGGGAGATCGGCCGAAAGAGATCATCCTGGGGACGCGGAACGCCCCCGAGACGTACCTCAGGGTGGAGACGGAACGGATCCTGAAGAAGACCGGCTGGTAAAGGAGCATCCCAATGGACCGGCGGCAGCAGGAACAGACCATCGTCAACCTCATCCGGGCTCTTGGAACTTCCCTCAAGAACCGCAGGCTGTACCCGCCGTCCCACCCGCTGGTCCGCTCCGCGGTGGAGAGATGCTTCTCGGACGTCCTCCTCTTCTTCACGGAACGACAGGAGCTCGCCCTGGCGATCTCCGACGGGACGCTGGTGTTCGAGGGGGTCCCGATATTCAACCTGACCTCCTCCCTCGACCTCTTCATGGCGCGGCTTTCCGCCATCGGGATCCCGGCGGTCGTGTTCAAGAAGGGGCTTGCCCCCGAAGACATCGAGCGTTTCATCCTGTTTCTCCACGAAACGAAGGAGGAGGGACTTTCCCCCTCCGACGCCCAGGAGCGGATCGAGAAGATGGGCGTCACCCACATCCGGGTGAAACCGCCGATGGATGAGGAGGAGGACGACTACTCCCTCGCGCGGAATACACACGACAACGCGGTCAACGCCGTGATCCTGCTGATGCAGGAGATCCGTATGGGCCGGATCCCCTCGGGAGCCGAGTCGGAGCGTGTCGTCAACGACATCGCAGGAATGCTCAGGCGGAACCGCGACGCCATCATGGCCCTCACCCTGATCAAGAATTTCGACGAATACACCTACACCCACTCCGTCAACGTGGCCGTGATCTCTCTCGCGATAGCCGATGCGCTCTCCCTCTCTTCCCAGGAGAAAACCGAGGTCGGGGTGGCCGGCCTCCTGCACGACATAGGGAAGACCCAACTCGCCCTCGACCTGATCCGGAAACCGGGAAATCTCACCTTCCAGGAATTCGAGGAGATCAAGAAACACCCCGAAGAGGGGTTCGTTCTCCTGGGGAAGATGCCCCACATCCGGCCCACCTCCGCCTACATGGTCCGGGAGCACCACCTGCGGTACGACCGGAAGGGATACCCGGTACTGGGAACGGATTACCCCGTGAACCCGCATTCACAGATCATTGCCGTGTCGGACTGCTACGACGCCATAACAACCATGCGGG
>JBAUKK010000311.1:0-13304 GCA_049577645.1 Candidatus Deferrimicrobiaceae bacterium | reverse complement strand
GTCCCGCAATCTGTACTTTCCTTGACGAATCCACGCATAGAGCGCGAGAACCATGGGGAAGACCCCGAACCCCAGCCCGTACAGGATAAAAAGAAGAAGGGTGGCGGAATATAACTTCAGCGCCGGCCAACCGTTTCCGAAAACGGTGAAATTCCCCGTGTTGTACGTCCACAGTTCCCGGAAAGCCCCATAGTAGGCGTCCCACCCCCCCGTCATTCGCATCATGGGGAGGAACCAGAAAAGAGAGGTAAGGGCCATCAGGACGAGCGAGAGGACGATTTTCCGGAGGGGCAGGTCCTTTGCGGCATATATCCAGAGGGGGAAGAGAAAGACAGGAGTGTTCTGGCGAAACCCCCCGGCAACGCCCACCGCGAGGGCGGACAGCCAGAGGCAGGACCGCTTCCCGCTACGCATGCGCCAGCAGAGAAACGCTATCAGCGTGCTGAAAAACGCCTCGGCTGCATAGGTAAGAGCCACCTCCCCGTGGAACCACAGATTCGGACTCGTGATCCCGATCGCGGCGGCGAGCACTCCTGTTGAACGACCATGAAGGTCCTTCCCCAGATAGTACAGTGCCACGATCGCAAACGCGCTGAATGCGATGCTGATGGAGACAAATATGTCGTTGGCGTCGTTCGTGAAGAAGCGGAACACCCTCCCCAGCATCACGTACAGAAAATACCCGGGGGGATGGGGTTGATGGGCGGGGACACTGTACGTTTCCAATGCCAGCGCAAAGTCCACCGAGTCCCAGCTGTACAACCAATCGCTTGCGAACGGGATCCTCGTGAGGATGGCCAGCAGAAAAAGGGCAACGGGAAAAACGAGAGGTTTGTCTCTTCCCAAACCCTTAACGTCAATCATCCTCTTCCCCGGCCCCGGGAAGGACAGGCGACACGTTCGCGTACCTGCGGATGACATCCCGGTATTCCGGGATCTTTTTAACGAATATATTCGCCACCTTGTCGGCGTAGATCAGATGCCATCCTTCCCTTTCGTACAGCGACCGGGAAAGAAGGGAATCCGCATCGAAGAATATCCAGCCGATATCGTATTTCGCGATCACCTTTTCCCATCCCGTCTCCAGGCCAATGACCTTAAAATAATCCTTCAGCCTCTCGGCACCGTACATGTCGGATCGACCGTCGAAAAAGACTCTGTATTGGGGATAAGCTGCGTATATCACGTAATCCCCGAACTCGTCGTTGTTGAACATGTTCCCCGTAATGCGTTCCTTTTTCAGAAATTCCACCGCGTCGACCGGTTTTTTCGTTCCGTCGAACCGGAATTCCATTTTTCCCGTGGCAGCGGCCCCCGTCACGAGGAGCAGGCCGAGAATGACCCAGGCATGTCCTTTCACCGAGGTATCGATTGCGGCAATGTGATCCGACTTGTTCCGAAACGCCGAGAATCGCGATCCGTCCTTCCGGGCGAGGGCGACGCCGGCCTGCCTTGCGAGAACCGGGGCGGCGACGATGCAGAAAAGGGGGATATACCGCGCGGAATACAGGGACATGTCCAGGAATATCAGGAGGAGGGAGATCTCGACGAAATCGAGCTTCTTCACGGAAACGGAGAGGATGGCGATCGTCAACAGCAGGAGATACTTGAAGGGCATCACCTGGTGAAAATTCGGCGACAGGAATTCGTTCACATGGTCCATGAGATATTTCTGCGAGACCAGGCGGAACGGGAAAAAAAGAATCTGATGCCCGTACGGATTTATCAGGGAAACAAGGAGACAGGCGAAAAAGGTTACCCCGAGGATCAGGGCGTTGCGCTTTGCCTGCTCCCTCCCCTCGCGGGCGGAATACCGGAAGGCAATCAAACTGCCAAGGGAAAAAACCGCGAGGAGCAGGAACCCCCCCATGAACCCCCCGTGCAGGTTGACCCAGAGGAGCATCAGGGGAGGCAGAAGATAGAGCCGGTTTTTCCGTTCTTTCCGGAAATCCTCCAGGAGGCGGTACCATACCACGGTGAGGATCAACGAAAAGATATGGGGCCTCGCCAACCAGTGCAGTGTGGAGGAGATGATGACGAGGAACAGGATCACCACATCGGCGAGGACATTTCCCCTGCAGGAACGCATCATCCGGAAGAGCAGCGGGTAGGTAAGGGAAATGAGCAGGATGAAAAAGAGGACGACACCCGTGAGGCCGAATGCCCGGTGCAGCAGTCCCATGATCACTTCGGAAAGCCATTCGTGGGCAGTCCACTTCGGCGGCGGGGAAAGGAAGGAGAAGATATCGTGGTCCGGAACGGTGAAGGTGCTCAGGATGTAATCCCCTGCCCGGATGTGGTAGCCGGTGTCCGCATCGTATAGGAGGGCGGACCCCGTATGGAAGGAGAGGGTGAGGAATACCGCCAGGAACAGCCATTGCGGTATCGAAGGAAGGAAATACTTCGCCTTGCTGTTCATTGGATCAGGAGGGAGCGATAAAAACGAAGGGATACAGGACCTGCACGGTGCGCCCCCCGGTCGGCTCGAACGTCCATCGGCGTACTTTTTCCAGGACGCTCGTGATGAATGCGCCGTCCCGGAAAGAGGATTCCGCGGAATCGGCGCGCGAGACCTTCCCGGAAGGGTCGACCTGGAACCGGACCACCAGTTTTCCCCGCAACTCCGGATTCCGGCGGTAGGCGGCGGAATAGGCTTCCTCCAGTTCCGGGAGGTATCCGAGGACTTTCCTGCGGATCATGTCGCGGATCCATTCCGGGATCGGTTCCCCTTGGGACGATCCGACCCCACCGAACATGACCGACGCGTCGATCTCCCTGCCGGTTCCGACTCCGGCGATTCCGGATTGTCGCACCTTCCCCTCCAGTCGCGAGATCTGGCCGAGGAGTGCGCTGTTTTCCGGGGCAACCGCGGGCGCGAAATCTCCCGGACGGGGGGAAGCATCGTTGGCCCATCGGCGAACCGGTATGCCCCCGGGCTTTCCCATGCCCTTGGCTATGGGAGCATCCGGGATGCTCGGCAACCCCGCGTCGAGTTTCCGCAGCCATCTCTGCGCCGCAGAGGGCGACTGCGTTTTTTTCGCGGGAACCGGTAGGGGCCTGGCGGCGACGCTGTCCTTCGAAGGCACGCTTGGGGGTGGCGGCGGGACGGGTTTCTCCTCCGGAAGAGTGGACAACGGAGCTTCCGTCAACTCGACCACCACCACAGGGAACGTAGGCGCCCGAGGAGGGAAATAGGACGATATCATGGAGCCGAGGAGGATCACCCCCGCATGGAAGAAGAGGGAGAGCCCGGCCATCCACCGGACAAGCCGGCCCTGCCCTCTCCCCCAGTCGTCGATGCCGACAAGCCCGTTCATTCTTCCTTCCGGGAGTCGGCCGGAATTCTTCGCTGTTCGCTCTTCATTTCTTCCCCGGAGCGTTCGAACGGTCCCGTCCGGAATGTTCCCCTGTGATTTCCCAGGGGGGGATCGGCCTGGCAAGATCTTCCCGGAAAAGGTCGAAGCGGACCGGGGGGGGCGAGAAAACCCGGTTCGGGACGGAAACGTAGAGCTGGCCGGGTTTATCCCGGAAGCCTCTCACTTCCAGTTCCTCCATGCTCAAGGACGGTGGTTCCGCCTCCGCTCCCTGAGCCATTCCCGGTAGCGGGAAGATTCCGGCGGCAAGGGCACCCGTAAGGATTCCGATCATGATCCGGCAAACAACCCGTCTATGTCTCATTGCACTCCCTGTTCCCATGGGATTCCCGCGAGCAGTCTCTGCGCCTCTTCCAATCTCTGACGGATCGGAAGGGCGAGATCCGACGGGCCCTGTTCCGCCTCGAGCCGGTCGATCGCCCCGACATACCAGTCCAGTGAGCGCTCAAAGAACGGGCGGGCACGGCCGGCCAGGGCAGCCTCATACTTCGCGCGCTCTTCCTCGCTCATCCCTTGAGGCCGCTGGGAGGCAAGAACCGCCTTCCCGAATTCCACCAGAAGGTCGCCGGACAGCCGGGAGGCGTTCAGTGCCACCTCCAGCGGGGCCTTCTGCTCCGCCTTCGCGAACGCCTGGAGCGATCTGCGGAAAAACCGATCCTTTATGGCGAGATTCTTTTCCAGGGGCGCCGTGAGCTTCAACCGGCGGAACTGGTCCGCCCAGTACTCTCCGATGGCGATCTGCACCTTCCCTGCCATTTCGAACAGGTCCCGCGGCGCATCGGCCTCCATGCCGGCCTCGACCTGGCGAAGCCCCTCTTCCATCCCCCGGAGGGCCGTCTTGACGTTGCCCTCCTCCCAATCGAGGAGCCCTGCCGAGAGGGCGGCGTAGGCGTTCATCCAGCGCGGTTGCGGATACCGGTCCCGGTAGGAGGAAAAGCGGATCCGGGCGTTTTTCAAATCGCCGTGGTCCCGTGCCAGGCGTGCGGAGTGGAAAAGAAACCGGCCTGCTTCGGCATTTTTCGAAAATCGATCGGCGACATCGGCGTATACGTCGGCTGCCCTCAGGAATTGCTTCCGTTCCTCCAGGAACGCCCCCCGCGTACCCGCGATCTCCACGCCTTCCTCCCTTCGAGGATAGCGCAGGCGAAAGAGGGAGGCGATCCTTTCCACCCCTTCCAGATCGCCTCCTTCCCGGTACAATCGCACGGCGCGAAGGCAATAGGACGGGGCTTCCGGCGCAGCGGGGAACCGGGCGATCAGATCCTCCAGGATTCTCGCGGCCCCGAGGTGGTCACCGGCGGCCGTTCCCGCTTCCACCTCCTTGAGAGAGGAAAGCAGGAACAGGTCCCTTGCCTTCTCCCATACCGCGGACTCCACCCCCTTCTCCTTTTCGAAAGCGAGAATCAGTTCCGCCTTCCCGCGGGCACTAGCCGGTTCGTTGAGGAACACGTGGGCTTCCGCCTGGACAAGCCTTGCCTTGTGCAGAAGGATCGCGGGAGTGGATTTGTCCGATTCGATTCTCCCGGCGACTCGCTTAGCACGCTCGTACTCTCCGGCTCCCAGCATGTCGGCGGCGGCGCGGTATGCCAGGGAAACGGTCTTCTCGGATGGGAACCTGTCGAGAAGAAGGAGGGATGCCTTTTCGGCATCTTCTGCCGTCTGCTCTTTCCTCTCATACCCCGCGATCATCGTATCCGCGTAAAGAATGGCCGCTTTCTCCCCGATCGGGCCGGATGTCTGTTCCTCCAGCAGGCCTTCGAGCAAGCCGATTCCCGTTTCCCTGTCGCCCGACCTGAGCGAGGCGATGGCATATTTGAGACGAAGCTCCGGCTTGGATCCGGGGGATTGCCCTTCCTTTACCGCAAAATATTGCTCCATCCCCGACGCGGCCGCCGCCATCGTCGATTGTTTCCCGGAACGGACCCCTTCGTCGAATTTCCGCTCCGAGAGGGTTTTCAGCATCCCCGCCAATTTCTCGTGCGCCGCATCCCGCGCGGCCGGGGGGTGGGATTTTGCCCACGCGGAGCCGGGTCCGTATTTCTCTTTGAGCTTCAACGCACGGGAAAAAGCCTCCTCCTCCTTTCCTGCCCGAATGAGGTCTTCCACGGATTTCATCTCGTACGTGAGCGCTGCTTCGTCGCCCGTGAACCGGCCGGCCAGGACGTCGAACACCACCGCCGCCCGGGACGTCTCCCCCCGCCTCTCCTCGGCCTCCCCCAGCGAAGCCAGCAGGAGCTTCCCCCCGCATCCTTTTTCCTCGACGGGGGGATAGGAGCCAAGACGTTCCGGGGGAAGGTCCATCCAGGCGCGGACAGCCAGAGTCAGAACGGATTTCTCGAAGGATTCGAGCTTCCGGCAGGGAAAGGACGGATCGGACAGGGAAGATGCCAGTTCCCCGACCGCCCCTTCCGAATCCCCGTTGTGGTAACGAAACCATCCGAGCATGTATCGGGCGATGGAGGACGAGGCGGGACGGGCGATCCCGGCAGCCGTCTTGTAGAACCCCTCCGCCGCGGCCAGCTTCCCCGCGAGCATCGCATCGTTTCCCAGGCGAACGGCAATGTCGCCTGCGAGGGGGGACGAGGGGAATTTAGTAAGAAATTCCCGGGCGGCGGGCAATGCGTCGGAAGCCCCGACCGCCATTTTCAGGGAAGTCCGGACATAGAGCCGCTTCTCGCGGTCACCTCCGGATGCGCCACCGGTTTCGAGCCACGGAAGGATCTTCGCGATGATCTCCCTTTCCGCTTGCCCGAGGGGTCTGCCGGGGTGCGGTTCCCTGCCGCCATTCCCCTGGAGAAGGTAGGAACCGATATTCGCGGCGATATCCGCCTTGTCACCCGGCGAAATTCCTTGTTCGGCAAGGTAGGATACGCTTTTCCCCAGTGTGTCACGCGCACGCGATGACCATCCCGGAGGCCGCGCAGCCCGCAGGGAAAACGCCTGGGCCACGAGGGTATCCGCAAGTTGGCGGAGGACCACCGGACGCAGAAGCAGGATTTCCTGCCGATTCCTCTCCCAGGAGGCGATTCGCGCTCTTTTCTCCAGCGCCCGCACCGAGGGAAGCAGAGAGGCGAAGCGTTCGTTATCGAAAGCGAGCACATCCGCGACCATCCCCGGAGGTTCCCCGGAAACCGTTTTTCCCCTTTCCTCGCTTTCCTTTAGGAGATCGAAATTATGACTCATGAACCCCCGTGCCTCGGATGCGATATCCAGGATCGATTCCAGTTCTTCCAGGAATCGTCCGATGTCTCCCAAAAACTGGGAGCTGCCGTCTTCGTCTCCGGTCGTCACCCCTGCAATCGCCGCCTCCCTTCGCTTCCGTATTTTTCCCTTGATCCGAACGTTCTCCTCCTGGCTCATTACAAGTTTCGTCAGATGACGATACCGCCGCATGGGATGCCCGATGTTCTGGAGGATGTCGATTTTTTTCCCGATTTCGTTCACCAGGCCGTCGACGGTTTCTCCCCCCAGCGTCACCTGTTCGATCTTCAGGAGTACCTCCTCTATCTGGCGGGAGGATGGAGAAGGTACCGAAGGGAGGTTCGGCGCAGGCGGCATCGCTCCGATGGACCGTGATATCGCGTGGTCCATGAACAGGATCCCGAGCAACAGTTCCACCAATCCTTCCCGGATCTCCTTCGTGTTTCGACCCGGGCCCGCAACAGCAAGCTGTTGCCGAAGGGCCGAATGAACGGCGATCAGTCGCTCGACGAGTTCCTGGGACCTGTATTGCTCCAGGCGTGCCGATGCGGGAGGTGCTCCCGACAAAAGGGCCGATTGGATATCCTCCTCGGCCCGGGTCAGGTGGGCGACGGCGGAATCGTGATCGCCTCGTTCCCGGGAAAGCCCTCCCAGCAGAAGGGAGAGCAGGACCCCTTCCCTGGGGGGCAATCCGGCCTTCATCTCCGCATGCAGCGCCGATTCTTCCGAAAGCGGCTCTCCCCTGGCCGCAGCCATTCCGATCCGCAGGAAAGGGTCGTTGCTCCAGCGGGGAACGGCTTCCATCAGCGGAACGGCTTCGGCCGGTCGCCCGGTGACGAGGAACAGTTCCGCCTGGGAAAGGGCAACCCTTTGGTCGAGGGCGCCCGGCTGCGGGAGGTCCTTGACCAGAAGGCGGACACGGGCGAAGTGATCCAGGGCCGTTTTGGCGTCTCCTTCCTCCGCCGCGATCTGCCCCATGGAAAAAAGAGCGAACGTATGGAGGGGATTTCCTGCGGGAATTTGCGAGAGGATCGCTTGGGCATCGGAAAGGCGGCCGGCCAGACGCAACCCCGTCCCGTATGCGTACAGGATCAACGGGGTGCGGATCCCGCTCCGGAGTGCCGTTTCGCAGATCGAGACAAGACCGGACGGTTCGTCCCACCGGCTCTGCGCCACGGCGATCTTCTCGAACAGCGGAGTCGCGTCCTCGCGCGTAATCTGCCCGAGGTGGACCTTCTGCTCCAGGTAGCCCCCTGCTTCCTCCCGCAACCCGAGAGATACGTATCCGTCAAAAAGAGAGAGTATCTTGCCGCTTTCTCCCGGAGGGGAGGCCTGGAGGCGGGCCATCGCGGCAATCGACGGAGCGGCGGAGGCGGAAGCGGGCCCGAAGGGCAAGGGTGCGGCGAACAGGGAAACGATGAGGAGGGAAAGGCACCCTGCGGTTATGGATAGGAAACACGGGTCACGTCTGGAATTCGATTTCATCCCCGACCTCGGTCCCCGTCATCTCGATCGTACCTTCCGGCAATTCGAGGACCCCTCGGGCGGCAAGGAAAACCCTGGAAACGCGATTCCTGCGGAAACGGCGATACCGTCCCACCACCTTCCTTCCGGAGTCGAGAAACAGCGCGTCGAACTCGAACCGCATCCCGAAGGAATGAATGCTGTTGCACGGGCAGATCCACATCCCTTCTCCTGGGGCGAGACGTTCGGTGCGGAGCAATCCCCTCATTCGGGAAAGGAACGTGTCCGCCTCCCGGATTGCGTCACCCAGTATAGTGTCCCTGCTGACATTCCGGGCCTTCATCTTCGGTTTCTTTCCGGACTATTTCCTGTTGACTCTTTTCGACCTCACGTAGAGGTAGAGGCCAAGAACGACGAAGAAGACCACCATCCAGGGCAACGCCGCCATGAAATTCACGCCCAAATTCGACCTCCTTTCCGGTCCTTATCCTTTCACCGCGGGGAGAAGGACGCGAATCACCTGGATAAGCCCCGGGCCGAGGACGATGATGAACAGGGCCGGGAACAGCAACAGCACCAGCGGAAATACCAGCTTGATGGTAGTCTTGGCGGCCGCTTCTTCCGCCCTCTGGCGACGTTTCGTCCGCAGGGAGTCCGCATGCACGCGCAGCGACTGGGAAAGGCTCGTCCCCAGCTTCTCGGTCTGGATCAACATCCCCACGAAGGACTTCACATCCTCCACGCCGGTCCGGTCCGCCAGCGCCCGCAGCGCCTCCTGTCTCGGTTTTCCGGCAATCATTTCCCTGTTGACGATGTCGAATTCCTCGCTCAGGGCCATGCACGTCAGCCGGAACTCATCCGTCAATCTCACGAAGGCGGAATTGATGCCGAGTCCCGCATCGACGCAGACGGACAACAGATCCAGCCCGTCGGGGAGAGCGTCCTCGATCTCCTCGCGCCGGTTCCGGACTCTTCCCCGGAGCCATACGCCGGGAAGGAGTAACCCCGAGATCATGCCCAGGATCCCCAGCAGGAATTCCGTCTTCCCGGGCAATCCGACCAATTCCCCGAACAGGATCGCAACGACCAGAAAAAAGACCGGCAACGTCATCTTCACCCACACGTAGAGGCGATACGACATCAATTTCCGGTACCCCGCCTGGCTGAGAAGCAAATGCGCGCCGGAGAGTTCCTTTCCCGTGAACAGGGCGAGGAATTCCTCGCGCCCGGGTGTTCTTGAGATGAACCGCTTCCAGAACCCCGCCGTCCACTCCTTCGCGCTCTCGTAAGCGGTCCGTCCGGGCTTCGTTCCCCCCGAGACGAAATACTCGACCCGGCGGGGAAGGGATTCCTTCCTGCCTTCCAGCCACAGGAAAACGGCCATCACCCCGAACGCCGTAGCGAGAAAAACGCTGAGCACGATGAAGGAAATCAAAATTTCCCCCTCCGGTTCAAATCTTGATCCGGACGATCTTCCGGATGATCATTACCCCGAGGACCTGGAGAATGACCGCGGACGCAATCATATACTTCCCGACGGGTTCCTCCCAGAGCGGCCTCATATACTGGGGATTCAGAAACCCGATCAGCAGGGCGGCGGCCACGGGAAGCAGCGCAAGGATGACACCGGTCAGGCGCGCCTGCGCGGTAAATGTCTTCAGCTGCCCCTGGATCCGGAATCTCTCCCTGATGACGTGGGAGATCTTGTCGATGATCTCCGCAAGATTTCCCCCGGTATCCCGGTGAATCATGATGGCGGTTACCAGAAACTTGACGTCCAGGCTGTCGATACGCTCCGTCATCCCGAGGAGCGCCTGGCGAAGCGGGATTCCCAGGTTCTGTTCGTCGAAGATTTTCCGGAACTCCGGGCCGACGGGTTCCGGCATCTCCTCGGCCACAAGCTCGATGGCCCCGGAAAAGGAATGGCCCGCCCGGAGCGACCGGGCGAACATCTCCAGGGCGTCCGGAAAATGAACCGTGAACTTCTTTATACGAAGACGACGCCTGAAGTTAACGACCGCGTTGGGAAGGATACCCAGGGCGAGGCCGAATCCCAGGGCGAACACCAGGGGCCAGTTCAGCAGGAGGCAAACCGCGGTCCCGAAGGCGAACAGGGTGCAGGAGAGAAGGACAAACGTTCCCACCTTCAGCGCGAGGCCGGCCTGCTGCAGGCGCTTGTCGACCCGGACGGCGAAATTCAGGTTCGAAAGAATCTGGTTGAGGAGGGGAACATCGCTCATAACCTGGGATTTCAGGATTGCGGGAAGAGATTCCGCCAGGGTGTCCCGCACTTCCAGGCGGGAAAGCCGCCTATCGACATCTTTCTGCTCGTTTTCGTATCCCAGAATGAGATACCCGCCGATCACGACAAACAGGACCAGCAGGAAGACAAGCAGCGGAATCAGGGTCACGTTTCTTCTCCCATTCCTACTTCCGGAGCGAGAAGGTCTCGTACGGAAGGGGAATCCCCGCAACGTGGATTCTTTCGAGGAATTTCGGCCGTACGCCGGAGGGCCGAAATCTCCCGATGACGTTTCCATCGTTGTCGACTCCCTGTTTTTCATAGAGGAAGACGTCCTGCATCACCACGACGTCGCCTTCCATTCCGGTTACCTCGGATACCATCATGACCTTGCGCTTCCCGTCGCTCAACCGTGCGACATGGAGGATGACATCGATAGCGGAAGCAAGCTGCTCCCGGATCGCTTTCGTGGGAATTTCGAATCCCGCGAGCAGCACCATCGTCTCGAGCCGGGAAAGCGCGTCCCGCGGGGAATTGGCGTGCACCGTGGATATCGATCCGTCGTGCCCGGTGTTCATCGCCTGGAGCATGTCCAGCGCCTCCCCGCCCCGCACCTCCCCGACGATGATGCGGTCGGGGCGCATCCGGAGGGCATTGCGGAGGAGGTCCCGCTGGGTGACCATTCCCTTTCCCTCGATGTTCGGGGGCCGGGTCTCGAGCCGCACCACGTGATCCTGCTGGAGGATCAACTCCGCCGAATCCTCGATGGTGACGATTCGTTCGGTGTTGGGAACATATCCCGTAAGGTTGTTCAGCAGGGTCGTTTTGCCGGAGCCGGTGCCTCCCGATACCAGGATGTTCAGCCGCGCCTTCACCATCGCATCGAACGCGATGGCCATCTCCTCGGTCAGGGATTTATTGGCGAGGAGGTTTGCCATTTTCAGGGGGTCGATTCCGAAGCGCCGGATGGAGATCACCGGTCCGTCCAGCGAAAGGGGCGGAATGATGACGTTGACGCGGGAGCCGTCCGGGAGCCGGGCGTCCACGAGCGGCGACGATTCGTCGACGCGGCGGCCGACTTTGGAGACGATCCGCTCGATGATCGTCATCAGGTGCTCGTTGTCCTTGAACGCGACATCGATCTTCCGGAGTTTGCCGTGTTTCTCGATGTAGACCTGGTTCGGCCCGTTGACCATGATGTCGGAGATTTCCGGGTCCTGCAGCAGGGGCTCGAGGGGCCCGAAACCGAGCGTTTCGTGCTGGATCTCCAACACCAGCCTTTCCCGTTCCGCGCGTGTCAGCGGAATCCCCTCGGCGGTGATCAGGGTCTCGATGACCGTCTTGATGATGCCGGATAGCTGTTCGGCGGGAATCTCGGAAACAGTGGAGAGATCGAGGCGATCTATGAGCTTGCGGTGGATCGTGCTTTTCAGTTCCTGATAGGCCCGCATCCCCGCAGCGGCGGTGCTTCTCCGGAGGGAAGGGTCACCAAACAGGGTTGTCGTGGTTTGCCCGCCCTTTTTGGCGGCCAGCCAGTCGCTGATCGTCACTTGCTGCTCCTTTCGCCGGGGAAGAATCTTCCGATAAGACCGCGTTTTCTTTCCTCGGCAACCGGTTTTTTTACGGATACGGGGCCGAGCAGGAGGTCCGC
This sequence comes from Candidatus Deferrimicrobiaceae bacterium, assembly GCA_049577645.1. Lineage (GTDB taxonomy): Bacteria > Desulfobacterota > Deferrimicrobia > Deferrimicrobiales > Deferrimicrobiaceae > CSP1-8. The sequence continues at coordinate 1,372 of JBAUKK010000311.1, read as the reverse complement.
CATGCGCCGGAAGCTTCGCGTGACCTCCTTGTCCGGTGCGATCTCGCGCAACAATTTGCCCCGGTTGACCGATGAGATCACCGCGGGATAGTCGTTCGGAATGGTAAAGGATACCGGCAGTTTCAGGATTCCCTCGATCTTTTCCCTCGGGATCTCGTCGCTTGGCAGGTACCTGCTTATCAGGAGGCGTACACGATCGTCCCGCAGGCCGATGCGGCCGAAAAGCTCAAGGCATTTCAAGGTGTTCTTGAGAGACGGGATATTGAGCAGCGTCACCAGGAGGATCTGGTCCGACATCTCGAGCGCCGTCAACGTTCGCTCATCGAACTGGTGCGGGGTGTCCACGATGATGACGTCGAACATCGATCGCAAGGTGGAAAGCACTTCCCTGACGTTGGCGGGGGTGATCTCCTCGACATCCTCGATCATCGGCGGTTCGGCCAGTATGTAGACCCCGCTGGAATGCTTGACGAGAAGGGTGTGCAGAAAATCGTAATCGGCCTTCGTGGCGTTTTTCGCCAGGTCCAGAATGGAGTAGGAAGGGGACACGTTGAAAAACATCGAAAGATCGCCCTGGGTGAGCACGAGGTCCACCACGACGGTCTTCTTGCCGTGGTATCGGGACACCGCGTCCGACAGGTTCGCCGCGATCGTCGTAACCCCGTTTCCCCCCTTGTTGCTGAACACCGAGATGATCCTGCCCCCTCCGCCGTGCGTCTCTTTCTTGGCCGCCTTGAGCTTGAATGCCTTTTCGGCGGCCGCGCGCAGGTCGATCTCCTTCACCGGCTTGTGAAGGAAATCGTTCGCCCCCGCCCGCATCACCTGCAGGATGAGACTGGCGTCTGCTTTATCTGAGAGCCCCATCAGGTAAAGTCCGGGGAAATCCCGCGCCATGGAGGAAATCGCCTCGATCGCGGACGCGGGGTCCCCGCCCAGGCCGATAATGGCCATCTCCGGATGATGCTTCCGGAGGATGTCGATGCCGGTCTGGAGGACGGTGGTTTTCCAGCGGATCTCGATAGTGCCGATCAGGCGGGCCAGGTTGTCGATCTGGCGGACCGCTTCCTGATCCGACTCGATTATCAGGCAACTTATCCGGTCCATCATCTCGCTATTGTACCAGTCTTGTGGTTTTTAGGGACGGTTCGATCAGGATCGGCGAGCTGCTTATGCTCCCGACGGCGCTGTCCGGGACGAGATAACCCCTCACGTATGAATTATATGGCTGTATGGGAGGGGGTGGTTGTGGTACCCAATCAATCCAGAATCCCGCGAAACTCTTTACCGTGATTGCGCCAGTCGCCCGCGCTTCTTCCGGGTCGTAAAGCATCACGCGTGCGACCCGGGGGGAGAGCAGCCAGTTGTCCCCGGA
>JBAUKK010000310.1:0-12723 GCA_049577645.1 Candidatus Deferrimicrobiaceae bacterium | reverse complement strand
GTTCATGCCCCCACCCCATCCTGTTCGAGAAATCGGCGGCAGACATTCGCGATGTTGAAGGCCGCCGAGCCGTTCTGAAGCGGCATCAGCCGACGCAATTCGTCCATGTCGAAGTCCGAGTAGGTTTCCTTGCCGAGCGCAAGGCCGACAAAGGCAGTCGACGAATATTGAGTGATCAGGATATCGCAGTTCACGATCATTTCTTCTGCGCTCCCGGTCGTAAACACCATGGCTCCCGGCGCGTGCCGGCGGATTTCCCGGGTGGCGCGCTCGACATTTTCGTTCGGGTGAAGCTTGAAGATAAGTCGCCTTCGGCCGGCGAGCTGGACAGCTCTTCGGATGAAGGCCTTGCGGTTATCGCTCCGGAATGTCTCCCTCAGCGGCGACGTGCAGGCCAGCAAGTAGTGCCTATAGGGAAAGTCGTTGCTGCAATATCGCCCGCAGTCATCGAAATTGGGTATTCCCGTAACGACGATCTTCTCGGGGCTTACGCCTTTTCGGATGAAAAAGTCGCGATATCCCTCACTTGCGACGCAAAAAGCCCTGTAGGCATCGCTGAGACCCGTCGTTGAAGTACCCGCCCACCAGAGAGGAAGGAATCGGAGGCGTTTGACGAGATGGAACATCATGGATTCCGGGTCTGTAATCCCTTCCTGAACAAGTACGATCCTATTGTCTCGAATGTTCTTCTGAAGGTACACGTCCGAGCAGGTGACCACCAGGTCGTAGGGCCGATTCCTTCCCTGGTAGTCGATGGGGAGGCCATGATCCTGAAGATACCTCCGGCAGCATCCCGACAGTTTGTCCCCCGAGATCGTGAACTCGATCAAACCGAGTCTTCGAAGAATCTCGTCAAAGCCGTGGACATAGTAGGGCGAGAAGGAGTGCTCATACTCGGGAAGATGCTCGGAGATCTGGTGCATCTGGGTTGTCTGATTCATCGAACCACAAATGAAAAAGATCCTTTTCCTCATTCGCGTCCTCCATCATCGCTTGGGAACCAGACCCGCTCTCGAGCGCCTGACCGCCCGGCGGGTTCGATTGTAGAAAACCCCGATATAGTCGAACACGTCCGACCGGGCCTCCTCGCGCGACCGATAGATTCTCCTTCGTATCCGCTCTTTCTTCAAACTGCGGAAAAACGATTCCGCCACAGTGTTGTCCAAACAGTTGCCCCGGCGGTTCATGCTCGGGATAAGACCGTGGTCCCTGCAAAACCGCACCCCGTCGCCGCTTCCGTACTGAGACCCCTGATCGGAGTGAACGATGACCGGCTGCTCGGGGCGACGGCGCCAGACGGTGAGGTTCCCGAGCTTGATGCCCGTCTGCCGGGCGTTCAAAAGGAAAATGTCCATGGTGCCTGCGCCCGTCCGCTTCAGACGGCTGCTTTTCCTGCTTAATCCTTCAGGTACCTTTTTACGATTTCCACGCAACGGTTCACATCGTAATCGCGAAGGATCGCGATCCGCTGCGCGGCCAGCGAGCCTTCCGCGTGGATGGACAGGATCTCCTGGTACCCGCCGAATCCCGAGGCGGCAATGTCGCGAATCAGTTTCATGGCCCGCGTTCGGCGTATTCCCGAAACGCCTTCCACGCCTCCGAGGTAATAATCCAGGTAGGACCGCGTTGCCTCGTTTTCCCAGTCCTTCCGCAACGGCGCGGTGACCAGGAGACCCCCGGCGACATCCTGGAGATTCTGGACCATCATGTGGTAGTTCCGCGCGAAGTGGTGCTTGGCGATGTTCGTCAGGATGACGCCGGGAACGGCGATCCCCGGCGGGACAACCTTGTGCTCCATGGAGGCGGCCACGAGCAGGCCGCGGGTCGTCTCCGTCCAGGCGATGAGCTCCATGATCTTGTCGCGGACGTGGGTCACGTCGGCCACGCCGTTGTACTCCGCGATCAACCGGGCCGCCCCGATGAACAGTTCGCACATGGGGAGTTTGTAGGACGCCGCCGTAAACCGGTGGAACTCGACGAAGGTGTTCGCCAGCGCCCCGGCATACTGCCACTCCCCGCACAGGAACACCCGCTCCCACGGAACGAATACGTTGTCGAAGATGGTGACCGTGTCCACCATCTTGAGGTCCGTGGTCACGGGATGGTCGAAACGGTTGCCCAATGGATGGCTGGAAACCTCCGCGATGAGCTTGAGCCCCGGGGTGGCCAGCGGGATGGCGAAGCTTACCGCGTAGTCGGCGTCCGGCTCGACCATCGCCCGGGTCGGAAGGACGATCAGTTCGTTCGCAAAAGGGGATGCGGTGGTGTGGGCCTTCGCGCCGCGGACGACAATGCCGTCCTTGCGCCGCTCGACCACGCGTACGTACACGTCGGGGTTGTGCTGCTCCGAGGGGCGCTTGCTCCGGTCCCCCTTCACGTCGGTCTGGGCCACCGCGAATCCCAGATCTTTTGCGCGGCACTCTTCGTAATAGTTCCGGATCTTCGCAAGGCAGGATGTGCCGATGTTCCCGTCCATGTGGTCGGCAACGATGTGCAGTGCGAAGAGCGCGTCGGTTCCGATCTCCTTGATCAACGGCGGCCCCCCGTTGACCCGCGACCCGGCGGCGATCAGTTCCCGGCGCTTCAGCAGGTCCTCCGTGTTTTGCGGAATTTTGTAGAACCGGCTGAACTCCTCTCCCGTCCCCGGCTCCGTGCAGACGGCCAGATCCCGGTGTTCCGGATCTTCCGCCAGTCTGTAGTCGATCGCCGCGAACGCCATCCCGACACCCAGGACCGGGTGCGTTGTGACATCGGCGACTCGTTCCCCACCGAAATACACTTCCCTTCCGTCCCGAAGGCTTTCCCTGTACTGCTCGAACGTCTTGAGCCCCATGGCCGCCTCTCCCCGTCTTTTCCGTTTTTAGATAAACGTTTACGGCAATTCGGTTCCGGGAGGGATACGTTGTAGGAAAAGGGACCGAACTTCTTGCCCGCAACTGCGGGTTCGTAACATCAATAGAACATCTCTTTCTCGAGGCTCGACATGGGGTGAAGAAGCACCACGAGATTGTGGAGGTGTCCTTTCCGGTCGTTGACGAAATTCCGATGTACCACCGCCTTCTCGAACCCCATCCGTTCAAGCGCACGAACGGCGGCCTGCTGCTCCTCGATTATCTCCGCCAGGAGGTAATTCAAAGCGAATTTCTCTCCCAGGTGACGGATCTCCCGGATCATCGCCGTCCCGAGACCCAGGTGCCGATGATCGGGGGCGATCAGGATCCTGACGATCCCTATCCGTTGTTTCCAGCCTGTCTTGTTCCGATAGAGCGTCACGCTCCCCACAACGCGGTCCCCCCGGATCGCCAGAATCGGAAGCGCCGCATCGTAGTCGAGCGACATCGCCCATCCCTCCGCCGTTTCCCGGCGGTCCACATCCTCATGGAAATGGGACTTGTCGATCTCGGGAAGTTGCCGCAGGAAACTCCAGAGACCGTCCGCATCCTCGGAGATCATCGGGCGCAATACCACGCGGGCATCGTCCCGCAACGTGATATCCTTCGGGTACCTGTCAAGTGGAATCATTGAACTCCTCCTTCTGTGCTTGAAACCTTCACCAGTCTTCCCGGAACGGCACACCCCCTGCGTCGTACCACTCGGCGAAGTCGGCCGGCGAATGGGGGGACAGTCCTTTCTCATGCAACAGGTCGCCGATCACACGGTGGGCATAGGAAAGCGCGTGGTCCAGGTACAGAAGAGCCTCCGGTCCTTCCTCGCCCGGGCCAGCGGTGTGGAGCGCATCGAGGGCCTTTTCCAGATCCTTCCGTGCCGCGGGAATGTCCTCCGTTTTGAGGACATCGGCGATCTCACGCAGCAGTCTTTCCAACTGATGGTAGGCCTTCCGCAGGTCGATCGAGGTCGCGTCCATCCTCCTCCACCGCCCGAAATAGATCTGGTCGTGCCCGGCCCGCAGTCCCGTGTACGGAACTCCTTGGTAGGGGCACGGCCGTCCCATGGCGGGAGTCGCCTTCCCCCTGTCGGGCGCGGAGAAATGTTCCCTACCGCAGATCGAGCAGTTCATCGGGAGACGTCTTGTACGTCCGTCCTCATCGGTCCTCTTGGGAACGAAAGGTACCCCCATTATAGCGCCCTCGGGGAAATTATCGGTTCCGTCTGACCTTTCACAATCGTTCTCCCTCCTCCCTGTTATCTAACGGTCAGAAGGAGAGGAGGTGAGCACGATGGAAGGTATCCCGATCGAAATGGATTTGTTCGCACCCGCCGGCGTCGGGAAGGCTGCCGTGGGCAACCGCCCCGAAGTCCGCACGGACTGCAAACCCCGCGCAAACAGATTCCTTCTTGTGACCAAGAACAACCGCATCCCATTATTTCCGCCGGTACAGCCCGACCAGTTCGGTTTTTCCGAGGAGATGACCGGTCATCGTTTCCTCGACCTGGGACTTCGTTGCGCCGGCATTCAGGGTCAACGGCGTGTCCAGGGCGTACAGCTTGAAGAAATACCGGTGCGTCCCCGAAGGCGGGCAGGGTCCGCCGTATCTCTGTTTCCCGAAATCATTCGTCCCTTGGAGCGCCCCTGGGGGGACGGTGTTTTCCGGGATCTCCCCGATGCCGGGGCCGATATTCCAGGCGACCCAGTGGACCCAGGTCCCCATCGGTGCGTCCGGGTCATCGACGATCAGCGCGAGCGACTTTGTCTTCTCCGGGACGTTGCCGATCGAGAGCGGCGGGCTCACGTCGATCCCGTCGCAGGTGTATTTTTTCGGGATCATCCCGTTATGGGAAAACGCCGGGCTGGTAATCGAGAGTTCGCTCATGTGTCTTTCCTCCCCGTGGATGGTTTGGGCCGCAAAGAGGGACAGAACGATGGCCGCCGACAGGATGACGGGACGGAACGATTTCATCGAGTCCTCCGTTTTCTCTTTCCCATCGGGGAACCCGGAGGAAAAGGGTGGGGAGAACGGGGAGCCGGGGGCGATCGGGCCAGGATACGGACATTATCGAAGCGCTACGGACAGAAGGCAAGGGGGGAAGGTTGCCGAGGGGCAGCCGGCCCGAAGTCCGGACGGACCGCAAACCCCGTGCCGTGTCCGGGACGATCACCGCACTGGGCGGGGATTCCCGGTCCGTTTCCGTCCGGGACGGGAACGGCGTGGTATGAAATACCTCGAGGACAGGGATTCCGGGATCGATTCCCTGCTCGATATTGCCTTGCCGGACCTTGGCGGTATAATGATGGGAAATTCATTTATCCGAAAACGCGAGGCTGGTCACACCCGGCATACACGGGTAGGTGTCTCCGACGGGAGAAAGGAGGATCCAAATGAACGGATGCAGGAAGTCGATCCAAATTCTGATCGGAATATTCTTGGCAACGGGTCTGCTGCTTTCGATCGGTTGCTCGACCGCGAATTGGCCCCTTACCTCCACACAAAAGATATCCAACGGAGAAAAGGCCATAGCGAAAGCAAAGGCAAACAATGCCGCCATCGAGGCACCGGACGCATTGAAGTCTGCGGAGGAGAAACTCTCCCTGGCCAAGAAGGAATTTGCGGGGGGATGGCACAGGTATGCTTCGCGCCTGGCAGAAGAAGCCGCGGTCGACGCTGAGTACGCAAGAGCCAAGGCAACGTCCGAAAAAGACAGGAAGACGGTGAAAGAGTTGATGGAAAACATCGACGCCCTGCAACAGCAGATCGAGCGCCAATCCAAATAGATAACCGCATTTCCAAGGAGGGAATAAAACATGAGTCTCGTGACATGGAAAGCTGCCGGGAGGGGACTTGGGATCCTTCTTCCGCTGTACCTGATATTTCTCCTTGCCGTCGGATGCGGTCCCTCCAAGATGGCGAAAGACCAACTGGAGAAGGCCCGCAAGACATATGCACAGGCCAAGGCTGACCCGGATGTAACCGCCCTCGCGCCGACCTACCTGTCCGATGCGGGAAAGGCCGTCCGGGAGGCGGAGCATGCCGGGAATTCGGAAGAAATGATTCATATGAGCTACCTGGCGGAAAGGAAGGCCCAGATCGCGATGACCGTCGCGGAAGGGAAGAAGGCGGAGGAAAACATTCGGAAACTGAATACGCAGACGGCCGAGCTTATCGCGCAGAATCAGAAACTTGACCAGCAAAGGGAGCTCGAGGCGAGAAGGGCCCAGATGGCCGCGGAACAGGCCAGGCTGGCCGCCCGGATGGAAGCCGAATTAGTCGCGGCCAAGGCCAAAGCCGATGCCGACAGGCTCATGAAGGAGCTGGCGGAACTCAAGGCCAAGCAGACAGAGCGCGGAATCGTGCTGACAATCGGGGAGGTGCTGTTCGCCTTCGGGAAGGCGGACCTGTCGCCGGATGCGAACCGGAGCGTAAACAAATTGGCGGACTTCCTTAAGAAGTATCCGAACCGGAACGTCCTGATCGAAGGACATACGGACAGTGTCGGATCGGATGAGTACAACCAGGAGCTTTCCCGGAAACGGTCCGAATCTGTGAAGGACCGACTGGTAGGTTTCGGGATCGAACCCGGACGGATCACCACAGTGGGGTACGGGGAGAACTATCCTGCCGTGAGCAACAATACCCCGGAAAACAGGGCCTTGAACCGGAGGGTCGAAGTGATCATCCTGAACGAAGGGGTCGATGCGGAGACCCAGCTTCGGAAATAACGCCGGGAACAAAAGCGTTCCGACAGAGGCGGAATGAAATGCAAACCCCGTGCAAGCAACCGCCTTTTTCGGGGGGAAATAGGACTTTTCCGGATCCCCTGTTGATGGGGGAAGCCCCTTGTTCAATTGGAGAGGTTTCAGGGGTGCAGGTCCGGCGGACGTAGAAACTGTCGGTACCGTGTGGTGGGACGCACGAATCGTGCGCCCAGACGGATCATCAAATGGGCGGAGAGACCGATCCCATTGTCAGGAGGCGTCCGCATGAAGTCCCTCGTTACGTCGGCGTTCGTACTATCCCTTGTTTTCCTTGCCTCTTCCGCGATTTCCGCGGAGAAACAGGATCTCACCAAGGCGCTCGCCGGGGCCGACTGGTCGAAGATGGAAACCGTCACCGTCACGATGACTGAGTATGCTTTTTCTCCTTCGTCCATCGTCCTCAAGGAAGGCGTCCCGACCAGGCTCGTACTGAAAAACGCCGGGAAGGAGGCCCATTATTTCGTGGCGGAACAGTTCTTCAAGGGGATTGCCACGAGGAAAGTCCAGGGTTCCGACGGCGAGATCAAGGCCCCTTACTTCACGGCGGTGGAGGTGTACCCGGGGAAGAAGCTCGAGTGGTTCCTGGTGCCCGCACAGAAGGGGGTATACGACCTCCTCTGCACCGTAAAGGGACACGCCGAGCACGGAATGAAAGGGAAGATAGAGGTGCGTTGACGGGGGATGGGTCGATGACCTCCCCCCCCTCAGATCGGTCCGGGTTGTGGTAATGCTTTTCAGGCCGAATCGAGGAGGAGGCTGGGTTGGACTGCAAACCCCATGTAGACATCTGCCTTTTTCGGAATGAAAAAGGGCTTCCCAATGGTGGTCCGGTCCGGAAACGGTTTCCTAAATCAATGGATGCTGATATTATGATGCTGGTCCACCCGAAGAGAGCAAAATACATGGAAAGGAGGGTGCGGCGATGGACAGCATCTACAAAATTATTGACGTAGTAGGCACGAGCAGGAACTCCTGGGAAGAAGCTGCAAAAAATGCGGTGGAAACCGCCGGGAAGTCTCTCGAAGATCTGAGAGTTGCGGAAGTCGTTAAATTGGATATGGTTATAGAAAAGAACAAAGTCGTCGCCTACAGAGCCCGGGTCAATATTTCCTTTAAGTATCGAGCGGAGTAGGAGCCCTCTTCCGGTAACGAAGGCTCCCGTTTCAACCGGCCCAATTGACTCCGGACGCGTGCAATCGAGTCCGGAGTCTTTTCTTGTCCAAATTGTGTGCCCCGCATTATTGCCTGTGTGGTTGCCGCGTTGGACTGTCCCCCCACATATCGGTCCGAGGCGTTCCTATTCTTTTCAGGCCGATTCGCTCCCGTGGTCGGCGTTGGAGGGAGCGGTCTGCCTTGTCAGCCGGTCCTGGGCAGGTGCTTCCGCAACGTCTTCTTCGCCCTCTTCACTTTTTTCTTGACGTTCTTGGCCAGACCGGACCTCAACTTGTCCTTCAGTTTTTTGACCTCGTGCTCTTTCTTCTCGAGCTTCTTCATCAATCGCGTCACATCCTTCTCGAGCGAGCTGACACGCCGGGCGAGCTGCCTCTCGACGCTCCCGATTTTCGTCCGGATCGTTTTCGGAATGGCCATGTCCGCCTCCTCCCTGCCGAGATAGAATTATTCTATCATTCGCAAACGGATTCCCCTCCTGTTATCTGATGATCTCTTCCGGTCGGTACCGCCCCTTCGACATCGGCTCCTCCTCCTCGAAGACGTGTTGTTTACATCTTATCGTATAGGGAGAATCGGAATGCTTCGTGATGGAATCATATAAACAACATCTTTTAAGTAGCGATTCCTGGGGAGAAGGAGGCGGTTTTTGAGCAAAATCGTGAAAGAGGTTCTTGCTGCGAACCGGGAATACGGCAAGCGGTTTGGAGAGAAGGGAACATTGCCCATGCCTCCTTCCCGGCGTTTTGCGATCCTGACATGCATGGACGCAAGACTCGACCCTGCAAAGTTCGCGGGCCTAACGGAAGGAGAGACCCATGTCATCCGCAACGCGGGCTCGTAGCCCCGGCATCCCGGAAAGCGTTCCGGGCCCGGTCGCTCGCCGGCAGCCAGGCAGCCCTTTCCCGGCCCGGATTCGAAAAAGGGAGAGCAGGTAATGTCGCGCACAGTCGTGGTTCTTTTCGATGCGTCGATTCCTCCCGCCATGCTGTAGATCTGTGAGAAGCCGGCCTCCGAAAGCGTTGCCGCGGCGGCACGGCTGCGGACCCCGCTCTTAATCCCGAAACAAGTCCTCCCTTCCTCCGGCTTCGATCACCCCCCGCCATCCTCCGATTCACGTGCTCTTTCCGGTGCTCCCTGTTAAAATTAGACGTGATCGAAACCGGGGGGTGTCTCATGGGCATTCTGCAAGGCAGGAAAGGGATGATCCTCGGCGTCGCCAACGAGAAATCCATCGCATGGGGCGTGGCCAGGGCCTGTCACCGCGAGGGGGCCGAGCTCGGGTTCAACTATCTCGGCGAGGCGCTGAAGAAACGGGTTCATCCCCTGGCGGAGTCGATTCAGTCGAGCTTCGTCGAACCGCTTGACGTCGGCGACGACGCCCAGCTCGACGATTTCTTCGCCAAGGTCGAGGCCCGTTGGGGGCGGCTCGACTTCATCGTGCACTCCATCGCTTTTGCCAACAAGGAATCGCTGATTGGCAATTTCCGGGATACCTCGCGCGCCGATTTCCATCTCGCGCTGGATATTTCCGCCTACTCCTTCATTGCCTGCGCCCGGCGGGCGGCCCGGTTGATGGGACCGGGGGGGTCCATGTTGACGATGAGTTACCTCGGGGCGGTGCGCGCCGTGCCGCACTACAACGTGATGGGTGTAGCGAAGGCCGCCCTCGAAGCGGCGACTCGTTACCTGGCCTACGATCTCGGGGCGAAAGGGATCCGCGTCAACGCCGTCTCGGCCGGGCCGATCCGTACGCTGGCCGCCTCCGGCGTGGTCGATTTCCGCAAACTGATGGAGAAGAACGCCCGTGGCGCCTCGCTCCGACGGAACGTGACGCAGGACGAGGTGGGGAACGCCGCCGCGTACCTCCTTTCGGACTGGGCTTCCGGCGTGACCGGCGAAGTGCACTACGTCGATGCGGGATTCAACATCGGCGGGGGTGACCCGGGCGGCGAACCGGCCTCATCGGGCTCCTTCTCCCCCTCGTCCTAAAGCGATTGACCGGACAGCAAGCAGATCCCCGTACGCAAACGCACTCGGGGATGACGGGATCCTTTTATATCCTTTTCCTGAAGCCCCTTCCTGCCATAGGACAAACACCGATTCGAAATTAGGACAAACAGCGACTCGCGTTTCGGACGGAAGCCGATTCCGAAGGCCGGGGAAGGATAGCGCGGACGGCGTAGCCGTCCTTTGGGTGGTCGGTGCGACGTCTGCAGCTGTTCGATGTACTGGCGGATGATTCCGACCGGTGCGCCGCCACAACTACCGGCAAAGTAACTTGGCGACCAGAGCGCACCACCCCATAGCTTCTTGCGGATGTTCGGATAGTTCTTTTTCCGTATAAGGCGATCGGGGGAAAAAGGGGTTTCCCGCGGAGGCGGTTGACGCGGGAAATCCATTGGACGTTGGGAGGATCACGGCGGGCAGTTTAGCCAGTTTCCTATATTCCGGTTGTTGCGAGTCGGGGTCGCACGATTCTGAAAAGCCAAGGAAGTATTCTGGAATAGCATGGAGATTTTGAACGCCCAAATATGGGGAATGGCAGGTCCCAGTTTTCTCGAAACACTTGGCAGAGTTCAATGTTCTCGTGGCCTCACGAGGCGAAACGGATGCGTCATCCGCCATACACCTCATGCCGAATCTGGTTCTTCCCGCTGTATTTCGCCTGATACATGAGATTATCGGCTTGATGGATCATCGAATCCACCGAGTCCGGGGGAGAGAGATAGACCACCGCTCCCACGCTCAATGTTACTGGCAACTCCGCTGCCTGCAGGGAACTCGCTACCTTGGTCCGAATCTTGTCCAGCACGGCGTGGGCGGATACCTGATCCGTCTCCGGGAGAAGAAAGGCGAACTCGTCGCCGCCTACCCGCGCGAAGATGTCGGTGGTCCGAAGGTTCTTCCGGATTATATCCGTCACCAGACGCAGGAGGTTGTCTCCCGCGCTGTGACCAAAACGGTCGTTGACCGTCTTGAAGTTGTCCAGATCGGCGTAGGCCAGAGTGAACGGCCGGCCGTACCTTCGGGAACGGTCGATTTCTTCGCGGGCCCGGTCCCTGAACGCTCTGGCGTTTACCGCACCTGTCAGGGGATCCACACTGGAAAGAACCCTCTCGCGCTCAAGCGCCAGAACCTGCAACGTGGCGAAGGCGAGCAGCTTGCGGACGATCGCAGCGGCTTTCTCTGCGGAGTCCCGGATCTCCTCAATCTCCCGCCGATAGCGGATGTTCTCGCCGCGCTTCGCCAGCAGCAGATTCGCACGTTCCACGATGACGGCGTGAAGATTGTTGAATCTTTGGGCGATCCTGGTTGCAAAACGGGTCATCCTCACCTTGTCGGGCGATTCCCCGGTCGCTTCCTGCCGCCGGGGGAAGGAATCAACGGCATGACAGATCGCCGTGTAATTCGATATTGTGCCGAGATGATCGCACAATGGGATCACCTGCACATTCCGACCCTCGGAGACCGCTTCCGTCACGCCCCCGGATCCGGTACCTTCCTCGCTGCACAATATCGCGGCCCAGATTGTTTGGTACAGGTGCCCATCGTGGGGGCTGTTTTTCAGTTCGGCGACATTCTTTCCGATGACCTTGCACCGGCTGTAGCCCTCTACCGCCTCAAACGCCGCGCTAACCGAAACCACGAGTCCGCGGGAATCAGTGACGATGATCGTGGGTTGCCCCGTCGCCTTCGTCCCCGCAGGGAAGACTGGATCGCGGGAAATCGCCAACCCCGGTATTTGCGAGTCCCTCTCCATAATGAAGACCTCCTTCCTACACCCTGGATCGCTTCCGGGAAGGTGTCCCTCCGAATCCAAAGGTTGTCATCGACGATCAGGGCGTCTCTTGCTCTCAGTTCCCGGATTAGGCCGTTCCGTCATCCTTCGGAATGAGGGTAAACAGATAAAATGCAAGCGATGTGCCACTGATATCTGAGTAATAAGAACCTAATACTATTAAACGGTTACAGGAAGACGAACTGGGAGGGAGGCGGACTATCATGGAAATAACTGAAATTGGTTTTACAAAGTATGAACCATCGGATGCTCAGAGTTCCGTTTCTCCTTCGCTTCCCTGAAGAGATCGAATTCCTCTTCCCGCCTCCGGAGCACCCGTGGACTGCAAACCCCTTGCAAACAAAGGCCTATTTCGGGGTGAGGAGTTTCCCGGATACGCTTTTGACGCCGGGTACCTCTTGTACGGATGAGGAGTTTTTCAGGAAACGGGTCACATGCATCCTCCCTATTTGTACGTCTGACGGACTCCGAAGGGATCGTTGCGCATCAAACAAGAAAGGGCCCGGATAAAAAAGGAGGAACCATCAATGGTAACCGTCATGGCATTCCACAAAGTTGAGGATTCCAGGCGTTGGTTGCAAGCATGGAAGTCCGGACCGGGAAGCCGACACGAGGATTTCCGGCGACACGGAGCACCTCGTGTCCGGGTATTCCAGTCTCCTGATGATCCGAATTTAACCGGATTGGTCATAGAAGTGGAGGATTTCAAGGCCTTCAAGAGCTTCCTGGACTCGCCCGAAGGGAGCAAAGCAAAAGCGGCCGACGGAGTGAAGTCAGAGACGATGAAGATCTTGAACGAGGTGGGCCAGTCTTAGCGAAAAGATACTCGTTGAAGCGAAGCCGACAGGAGGTCACTATGGGCACAAGCGTTATTGTGGTTGGTTGGAATCGGTCAATTCCCGGTCGAGAGAAGATCAGTGCGGAGCATTTCGACGAATTCGTGAAGTACCTGGGTGGGTTGGAACAGAAAGGTGCGATTCAGACGTTCGATATCGTTTTCAAGAAGAAGAGAGACGAATTCTCCAAGGTTCCGGGTTGAATGCCCGACGGTGAGTACAGAGGGCGGTATCTTGGGCGATCGAATCCTCATACTCTATTC
>JBAUKK010000309.1:0-2310 GCA_049577645.1 Candidatus Deferrimicrobiaceae bacterium | reverse complement strand
CCCACTCTCCGAGGAACCCGGGCTCCTCCCGTTCGAAGGAGAGGACCCGGTCCACGATCTGCTTCCGCAGCGCGATCTCCTTCTCCCCGGAAACCTCCACGCACAGGCCGAAGCGGTCCAGCAGCTGGGGGCGAAGCTCCCCCTCCTCGGGGTTCATCGTCCCCACCAGCAGGAACCGCGACGGGTGCGTGTACGTGACGCCCTCCCGCATCACCATGTTCTTCCCCGACACCGCGACGTCCAGCAGCACGTCCACCACGTGGTCGTCCAGGAGGTTCACCTCGTCGATGTACAAAACGTTCCCGTTCGCCTTCCCCAGAACCCCCATCTCGAACTTCTTCGAGCCCTCCCGAAGGGCCGCCTCCAGGTCCAGGCTCCCCACCACGCGGTCCTCCGAAGCGTTCAGCGGAAGGTCCACCACCTCCACCGGGCGCTCCTCGTAGACGAGCGACTCCCCGGAGGCCTCCCGGGACCGGCACTCCCCGCAGGGGACGACGCCGCGAAGGCAGCCGAACCGGCAGCCCACAACCGTCTCCTTCGACGGGAGAACCGCCGCGAACGCACGAACCGCCGTCGTCTTCCCCGTACCCTTCTCCCCCCGGATCAGAACGCCGCCGACCGTGGGGTCCACCGCGTTCACCATAAGACCCTTCTTCAGAAGATCCTGGCCCACGATCGCGCTGAATGGAAAAAGACGCATTCTCCTGTCTCCCCGATCATTGGATGAAGAAAAGGAAGAAGCGGTGGCCCCTGTGGTTGGCCGGCGAGGGGTTGAGGCGGCCGGTAGGGGTTCCACGGCAGTACCCGCTCTTCCATGGGCGGTGTTCTTATTGTACCAGAAATCTCGACGCAGCGATGCAAGATGAGAATTCGTCACCGGGGAGCGGTCAGGGACGGAACGGATCCTCTCCCGGAGGAAGCGCCTCGAAAAACTCGGCGAAGTGCTCTTCGATTTCTTCGGGACAGGGCTTCGGGTCCCCTCCGCCGTTCAGATACCGTAAGAACCCCCCGCACGTCTCGCAATGGTCACGATGCGTATCGAACAAAAGGGAGAGGGAGGGGCCCAAACGCTGCTCCCGGAATGCCCGCAGGAGATTCTCCACATTCCGTTTTTGCTCCTCGGCGGCCATCTTCCTGTATTTTTCCAGCCCCTGGTGATGCTCCCTCGCCTTCTCGATCACGAATGAGTTCAGCCTTTCCCGGAACTCCTCCGGGATCTCGGTCAGCCGGACCTGCCGGCAGATCAGCTTCGTCGTGTCGTAGGTCTTTAGGAAATTCGTGCAGGACTCGCACATCACGATGTGGGCATCCAGATCCTTACGCAGCTGTTCCTCCATCGAACCATCGAGGTAATCCCCCAACAGGTAGGCCAGCTCCTTGCAGTTCATGGCATCTATTCCGTCTTCCCTTCCCGCAGATACCGGGTCAGCTGTTCCCGCAGATACAGTCGCGCCCGGTGAAGGCGCGATTTTACCGCGGGCACCGTCAGCCCCAAAATTTGCGCGGTTTCCTCGTTCGACAGCCCTTCCACATCGCTCAGCACGAAGACCACCCTGTACTTTTCGGACAGATCGTCCGTGAACTTCTTGATCACTTGCCCCAGGTCCTTGTCGAGCATCTTCCGCTCGACTTCCTTGCTCCAGTCCTCGACCGGACTCGCGTGCATGCCGTCTTCCGTGAAGACGGGCATGAACTCCTCGATGGACACCGTCTCCTGCCGGCGCTTCCCGCGAAGCCGCATCAGGCAGGCGTTCACACAGATCCGGTAGATCCAGGAGTACAGCGCGGAGTTCCCCTTGAACGTGTGCGCCTTCTGGAACACCGTCAGGAACACGTCCTGCGAGGCTTCCTCGGCGTCGCTTTCGTTCTTCAGGATCGACATCGCAAGGCCGTAGATTTTTCCGTAAAACCGCTCAAAGAGCGCCTCTACGGCCTCGGAGGAGCCGTTCCGAAGTTCCTCCAGAAGAACGTTGTCATCGAGCAACCGCTCAGCGGGCATTCTCCGCTCCTGCTTAGATTCGACCTCGCGAACCGGGTTTCATCGATCCTTCCTGAATGTCAACGATTATCACGTTTTTCCTGGCCGGTGCAAGACCCGGCCACTCCGGCCGGGGACCTTTCGCGCTGTTAGGACCTTTCGCGCTTGGCCGTGCACGGGATTTGCCTTACAATCAGAGGAAACGCCGGGTGTTGCGGCATGTCGGGAGACATCTGTGAAATTCCCTCGGACCTGTTATTTCCTCGCCGCCCTGGTGACCACCGGGGCCCTCACCTTTCTCCTTACCATGGTCAAGCGGAAAAGGACCGCGG
>JBAUKK010000308.1:0-2342 GCA_049577645.1 Candidatus Deferrimicrobiaceae bacterium | reverse complement strand
CCGGGGGCCCACCAGGATTTCCGGGCGTTTCCGTCCCAGATGGGGAAGGATGATTTCATCGAAAATTTCGGAAGATACCTTGCCGATGGCAGGCATTTGCGCTTTCACGATGTCCTCCTGTCCGAAGGGCTGGAGCGGTCCTATTCCCGTCACCGGTATGGTCCGGCCCGAAACAAAGCGCCATCGCGCGGCGAAGCCGCCGGGTTTTGGTCGGAAAGCATCCCTGACAGGCAATTCCCATTATTGCGGGCCGGCGTTCGGATGGCAAGTGGCTGAGAACGGGTCGGTAGCCGAGAACGGGTCCTGGCCGGCGGCAACGGATGGTATAGTGATTTACATGAAGGCGCTTTTCCTGGAGAACATCCATCCCGGGGCAGTCCGCGTATTCAAGGCGGCGGGATTCAAGGTGGAGGCGGTTCCCCACAGCCCCGGGAAAAAAATGCTTGCCCGGATGTTGGAGAACGTGGACGTTCTCGGTATCCGGTCGAAGACCCGCGTCGGGGCCGAGATCCTTCAGCGGGCACCGAATCTGTCGGCGATCGGCGCCTTCTGCATCGGCACCGAGCAGATCGATATCTCCGCCTGCAGCGCGCAAGGGATCGCGGTCTTCAACGCCCCTTACAGCAATACGCGCAGCGTCGTCGAGATGGCCCTGGGCGAAATGATCATGCTTCTGCGGGGGGTGTTCGAAAGCAGCAGCAGGCTCCACGGCGGCGTATGGACGAAGTCCTCCGAAGGGTTCCACGAGATCCGGGGAAAGCGGCTGGGGATCATCGGATACGGGAATATCGGCTCCCAGCTGTCCATCCTCGCCGAATCCCTCGGGATGGAAGTCGTGTACCACGACGTCGAGGAGAAGCTCTCCCTGGGAAACGCCCGGAAGGTCCCTCTCAAGGAGCTCCTGCGCCGCTCCGACATCGTCACGGTCCACGTCGACGGGCGGGAGTCCAACCGGAACCTCATCGGGCAGAAGGAATTCGCCGCGATGAAGAAGGGGGTCATCTTCCTGAACGCAAGCCGGGGATTCGTGGTCGACGTGGAGGCGCTCGCGAGTCACATTCGAAAGGGCAGGGTAAGGGGGGCCGCCGTCGACGTCTTCCCCGTGGAGCCGGAAAGCAACAAGATCCCTTTCTCTTCCTCCCTGCAGGGGTTGCAAAACGTGATCCTGACACCGCACGTCGGGGGCTCTACCGAAGAGGCCCAGGCGGGGATCGGCACCTTCGTCGCCGGACGGATAGCGGCGTATTTTGCCTCCGGCTCGACCGTCACGAGCGTCAACTTCCCGGTCTACCAGCCGCTGGGGAAGGCCCATCTTCACCGGTTCGCGCACATCCACGAAAACATCCCCGGTATGCTCGCCCGCATCAACGACGTGTTCGCGCGACGACATGTCAACATCGCCGGACAGCACCTGCAGACACGTGGGACCGTCGGATACGCTGTCATCGACGTGGACGGCCCATGCAATGCGGGTATCCTTTCCGACCTCGAGGCGATCCCCAACACGATCCGGGTGCGCCTCGTATACTGACGTGGGTCTTGGGGAAAGGACGTTTCAGGAGGCCGGCATGACGGCTAAACATACCCTTTTCGTCTCCCGTGCCCTGCTGTATCCCATTGCCGCCGGATGTGCAGCGACGAAGGCGGATCAGGCGGAGAGACTCGGAAAGCTTCTGTTTATTTGACACCCGTGTCTCCACGACGCATGGGAAAGCATAAGGTCCCCACGCGTTCCCGGACGAGAAGGAAATCCGGGAAATATTCTCCCCCTTCCTGACCGTGACCCGTATCTTCGGGAGCACCTCGTTCCCCCCGATCCCCGCCCCTTTGTCTCCGTGGAAATATTCGCGGAAGAGGATGTGGCCGCGCCGGTGGGATCGGAAAGGAAGCCGTTCCCCGGGATCGGCGGTTACTGCTCCGCAAGTTGCCAAAAACGGGCGATGGTGTATTTTATGCGTACCACATGGGAGGGGGAAAAATGCCCCGCAGAAGGAAGGAAAGAGGGGACAGGACAAAGCATCCGGATCGGGACCAATACGGGCTGGAGTTGCGGCTCAAGAACCAGGGCCTGGTGGGGGTCGACAGCAAGGTCCCCATACGGGACGCCTCCGCGCTGAGCCTTCTCTACACGCCGGGCGTAGCGGCGCCATGCCTGGAGATCGCCAAAACGCCCATCCGGTCATACGACCTGACGTGCCGCGGGAACACCGTCGCGGTGATCAGCGACGGGTCGGCGGTCTACGGCATCGGCAACGCCGGTCCGGAATCGGCCCTGGCCATGCTCGAGGTCCGTTCCGTCTTCTTCAAGACATTCGCGGGCGTGGATGCCATCCCCATCGCCC
>JBAUKK010000307.1:0-1979 GCA_049577645.1 Candidatus Deferrimicrobiaceae bacterium | reverse complement strand
GGTCCACGCCACCGCGATCGCGGCTACCGTCGTCCCGCGCCGATCCGCGATCGGCCGGAGCGCGTCCCGGAGTGCGAGGTTGTGCAAGACATTCGGCGGCAGGAATCCGGGCGAGCGGCGGCGCCAGTCGTCCGGGGCGAGTCCTCCCACCCGGTCGGCCGTCCACTTCTCCGTCAGCAGTCCCGATGCCATCGGGCTGTAGACGATAACGCCGATCCCTTTCTCCGCGCACCACGGGATCTCCGCGGCCGCGGCCTCCCGGGAAATCATCGAGAAAGGCGGCTGGAGGGAGTCGACATGGCGATCTTTCCCGCAACGCGACAGGAGATTGACGTCGAAGTTCGAAACGCCGGTCCACCGCACCTTCCCCTCCTCGACGAGCCTTCCCATCTCGCCCCAGGAATCCTCCACCGGCGTGCCTGTCTGGTCGGGCCAGTGGAACTGGTACAGGTCGATCCGCTCCACGCCGAGGCGGCGCAGCGACGCCTCGCACTCGCGACGGATCGCCTCGGGCCGCAGATCCCGCCGGATCTCCCCCATCCGGTTCTTCTCGTCCCAGGCGAGGCCGCACTTCGTGAAGACGTACGGACGGTCCCCCGAAGAAAGCTCCCGCAGCAACCTTCCCACCAGTTCTTCGGAATGACCGAGCCCGTATACCGCGGCCGTGTCGATCCAGTTGATACCCCGCTCCCAGGCACGGCGCATCGTCGCAATCGATGCCGAATCCTCCTGCGGGCCCCAGCCGAAGGCCCAGCCGCCGCCCCCGATCGCCCATGCGCCGAACCCGATCCGGGTGATTTCGGGGCCGTCCCTGCCGAGCTTCCGGGTAGGAAGGGATGTCACGATCGTATACCTCCTTTGGAACTTCGGGATACTACTCCTTCAGGGTGATCCGCATCCTGCCCTGCCGCACATCGATGGTCCGGACTCCCGCGGAGATGATCTTCCAGAACCCGTCCCCGGATCCGAATTCCTCCACCAGGTTCACGTCCTTCAGATATCCCAGCCAGGCGTTCGGCATGGGAATCCCGCCCAGGGACACCCCCTTCAACGCGACGTACGGTTTCTCCCCCTCATAGCGGATGGCGAGTCCCATATGAATCCGGAACGTCTTCCCCCCGAGGACAGGAACCTCGTCCTCGACGGGCAGGACCAGTTTTACGCTGATCAGCTCATCGGACAGGTCGACGGCGACCTTCCTTGCAACGTCGGGAGTGCCGGCGATGAGACCGTTCAGCTCCCGCTCGGAGAGCTGGATCTGCCTGTTCGCACCTGCTTCGGTGTACGGTTCGGGAGACAGCGGCTTGCCGGGGACGGCTTCGAAGGGAGCGGAGAACGGTTCTTCCTGCCGTAGCTGGGCCAGTTTGTCCTGGAGAACCACTTTTTCTTCCCGGGTCAGGGTCACGGGCGTGAATTTCGACGCGTACACGTTTTGCCGTATCCAGACCGCGACCAGGACGGCGGCCGCGAGAAGAACGAGCAAGGCGATCGTCCAAAAGCGCGGGATCCCGGAACCCGGCTTTTTCCCGTCCGCATCCGCCTTGTTCATGCCCGATTCCCCGGTCATCGAAGCGTCAGGTTTTCGCAGAACGTCTGGACAGGCCGGTGAAGGTCAATCGAGGTCGACGTCGCGCAAGGGACGAGAGGGGGTATCTCCCCGGCTCTTCTCGATGAACTCCTTGAACTTCCTGTCCATCGATGCCCCTTTTTCCTTGTCGGTCCTGACGATCTCCTGGTAGCGTTTTTCCACGCGTGCCTTCTCCTCCTGAAGAAGCTTCTCCGCATCTTTCAGGTCGGCGCCTTTCCGCGGATCGATCGCCTCCTTCCATTCCTTGACAACGCCCGCACCGGCGTCGATCGCAAGGGTCGACCCGCAACAAGGGCATATCACCTGGATAATCTTGTCATCGCTATCCGTCATGGCCCGGCACCCGCCTCTCTTCCCTTTCGAGATTTACGCTCTCCTTGTCGATTATAGC
>JBAUKK010000306.1:0-2967 GCA_049577645.1 Candidatus Deferrimicrobiaceae bacterium | reverse complement strand
GGCGCGGATCGTCGAGGTCGACACCTCCTTCACGAGGGAAATCGGCGTGCAGTGGGGCGGGTCGTACAAGACCGATGGACAGACATCGGTAGGCGTCACGGGAATCCAGGACACCAGCGGGGCGTTCGTTCCGGAGCAGTCCCTCCTCAACACGACGCCCTTCACTCCTCCGGGGGTTCTTCCACCGCCGAACTTCGCGGTGAACCTTCCTGCGAGCGTGGGGCTGGGCGCCGGCGGCGGGATCACTTTCGGAATCCTGAGGGACAATCTCCGTCTCGATCTGTCCCTGTCGGCGCTCGAGGCCTCCGGCAAGGGGAAGGTGGTTTCCTCGCCCAAGGTGGTCACGATCGACAACAAGGAAGCCATGATCGAGCAGGGGACCCAGATCCCGTACTCGACCGTATCCGCTTCCGGCACGAACACCCAGTTCGTGGACGCGACATTGAGCCTCAAAGTGACGCCCCACATCACGCCGGAGGGAAGCGTCATCATGAAGCTCGAGGCGAAAAACGATTCCCAGGGGGAGGTGGGGGCGTCCGGACAGCCGGCAATCAACAAGAAGAAGGCCACCACGGAGGTCCTGGTGAGGGACGGGGAGACCGCGGTGATCGGAGGAATCCTCCAGGTGTCGCGGGCGGAGAATCAGGCGGCTGTGCCGTGGCTTTCCAAAATCCCCGTTTTGGGGTACTTATTCAAGAAGGACTCGAGCACGTCGTCCAACAGGGAACTGCTGATCTTCATAACACCGAAGATTCTGAAGCCGGAGTCGGCGCAGGCCAGGATCTACTGATTCCGAACGGGGTTCGCTTTTACCGGAGCACCTGCTCGAAAGGGCCTGGTGCTCCGTTTTTTTTCTGAGGGAGGAGCACGAGGAAAATGTTCACGTTCCGCACGGCCGGGGAGACGCACGGTCCGGCATTGGTCACCGTCGTCGAGGGGTTGCCCGCCGGGATGCCTTTCGACCGGGGCGCGGTCAACCGGGAGCTTGCCCGCAGGCAAATCGGGTACGGCCGCGGCGAGCGCATGCAGATCGAAAGGGATGAAGTGGAGGTTCTTTCCGGAGTCCGGTTCGGCAGGACGCTCGGAGGGCCGGTCGCCATGCTCCTGCGCAACCGGGACTGGGAGAACTGGCGGGAAAAGATGGCCCAGGAAGGGGAGGGAAGGCGGATCCCCCCGCTGACGACCGCTCGCCCCGGACACGCCGATCTCCCGGGAGTTCTCAAATACGGCCATCGGGACGTCCGGAACGTGCTGGAGAGGGCAAGCGCGAGGGAGACGGCGGCCCGGGTCGCGGCGGGGGCCCTGGCGCGAATGGTATTGCGGGAAGTGGGTGTGGAGATCGCGGGACACGTAGTCTCGATCGGGAAGGTTCATGTACCCCCGGAGACCCGGGGGTGCTGGGACCTGGCCGTAACATCGGAGGAGAGCGACCTGCGGATGGCCGATCCGGGGGCCGCCAGAAGAGCAACCGCGGTAATCGACCGCGCGAAGAGGACGGGGAGCACGGTAGGGGGAACGGTGGAAGTCATCGCCCGCGGTGTCCCCCCGGGCCTCGGATCGTTCGTCTCCTGGGACCGAAGGCTCGACGGGCGGCTGGCACAGGCCCTGATGAGCATACCGGCCATCAAGGGCGTCGAGATGGGGGGGGGCTTCCCCCTGGCGTCGCTGTCCGGAAATGCCGTGCACGATGAAATCTTCCCGGGTAAGGGGAAGGGAAACCGTCTTCTCGGCAAGCTGCTCCCGCCGGTTCACAGGAAAACGAACCGGGCAGGCGGGGTGGAGGGAGGCATGAGCAACGGAGAGCCGCTGATAGTACGAGCCGCGATGAAGCCGATCCCCACCCAGGCGAACCCCCTGCGCACCGTGAACATCCGGGGCTGGAAACGGGCCGATGCACATCGCGAGCGAAGCGACGTCTGCGCGGTGCCTGCGTGTTCGGTCGTCGCAGAGGCCATGGTGGCCATCGTTCTGGCGTCCGCCTTCCTGGAGAAATTCGGGGGGGACTCGATGGTCGAGATTCACTATAATTATTCGGGATACCTGCGCCGAATCGGATGCCGATGAGGAGCCGGGGAACCCCGCGGGGAGCCGTGCTGGTGGGGTTCATGGGGGCCGGAAAGAGTTCGGTGGGAAAGGTGCTCGCACGGCGTCTCGGGGCGGAGTTCCTGGACGTGGACGAACGGATCGAGCACGACGCGGGGAAGACGGTAGAGGAAATCTTTGCCGCTGAAGGGGAGCAGGCGTTCCGGGATAGGGAGCGAATGGCGATCCGGGACGCTGTCTCGGTACCGGGCAGGGTCATTGCAACCGGCGGAGGATCGTTTCTGGACGGCGATAACCGGAAACGGCTGAAGGCGTATGCGCCGGTTGTGTTGCTCGACATTTCTCCCGCCACCGCGCTTGCGCGCCTGGCCGGAGACACGTCGCGCCCCCTGCTTTCCGGGGAGGACCGGGAGAAGGCGGTGACGGAGTTGATGGAAAGGCGTCGGCCGGCTTACCTTCAGGCGGATTTCCGGGTGAGCACGGAAAATCAGACGGCGGCCCGGGTGGCCGAAGAGGTTTTCCTGCTCCTTTCCCGAGGGTCGCACGGTGTCCCGGCGGGGAGGACCGGCCGCAAGGAAAGGAGAAGGGGGTGAACGACGGAATCATCACGGTGTCGCTGGGGGACCGTTCCTACGACATCTTTTTCGGAACGGGGGTGTACCCCCTCTTCCAGGAGTGGGTGACGCGGTTCTTCCGGGGCACTCCCGTTTTCGTCGTGACGGACCGGACGGTACACTCCATCTACGGGGACGACCTCCGGAAGTGTCTTTCCGGGGTTCCTCACAATGTTCTTCCCCTTCCTCCCGGCGAGGAGAGAAAGCGCTGGGACGCGGTGCAGGAGATCTATTCCTTTCTCGCCCGAAAGGGGGCGGGAAGGGATTCTCTCGTCGTGTCATTCGGCGGCGGGGTTGTGGGAGATCTTGC
>JBAUKK010000305.1:0-14118 GCA_049577645.1 Candidatus Deferrimicrobiaceae bacterium | reverse complement strand
GTCATTTCCCGGTGTTTTTCTGGATCGGCGGCAGAAATGGGTCCCCGGGGCGCCAGCTGGCGGGGCACAGCTCCCCGGTCTTGAGTGCGGCAACGAGCCGCAGAATCTCGTCGACGTTCCTTCCCACGGTCAGATCCTGCACGGCATATGCCCGGACGAGCCCGTCCGGACCGATGAGGAACGTCCCCCGCAGCGCGGCTCCGAGTTTCTCCAAAAGGACCCCGTAATCCTTTGAAACCTGCTTCGTGAAATCGGCAAGGAGGGGGTATGCCAGCTCCCCCAGTTCCTGGTTGATCCACGCGAGGTGGGAAAACTTGCTGTCCGTGCTGACTCCGAGGACCTGCGCGTCTACCGCTGCGAATTCGCTCTCCCGCCGGGAGAACTCGAGGATCTCCGAGCGTCATATGGGGGTGAAGTCCAGCGGGTAGAAAAACAGGACGACCCACTTCCCCCGGTAGTCGGACAGCTTGATCTTCCGGAACTCCTTCCCCACGACCGCGGACAGCTCGAATGCCGGCGCCGGGCTATTCACCTGGAGGGACATGCGCGATCCTCCCTTCATGGAACTCGTACCCGAGATCAGCTTAAATCAGCAATAATAAATAGGGAAGGCGGGGATTTATTCGGTAAACCCTCGGAAGAATGCCATCACTGCCCGTTTCCTCGAACACTCGATCCCGGTCGCCTTGTTCAGCACCGGGTGCATGCACCGATCCAACTCGATCGCCTTGAGCCCGTCGCAGATACGGCCGGTTTCGCGAATCGACAGTTGGTCCGGGTTGAACACCAGGTGGATGCGGGTGGCGGTATCGAGCGAGGTCCCCGCGAAGGAGGCGACGAACACGCCCATGATGACGATGGCCAAATGATGTGGAAGTCCGAAGGACCCTATCATGTTCGCCGCGCCGATGACGAAGGCGCCGATCTTCGATCCGAGTCCGGCGGCGGCGGTCCAGGAGGAGTAATGGACGGACCAGGCGCTAACGCCCGCCAGGGAGACGCCCGCCTTGGTGGTGTAGCCGAGACCGATCCCGGCGCAGGTGGCGATGATCACCAGCAGCGACAGGCCGGACTCGGTCAGCATCCCGCCGAAGCCGCATCCGGATCAGCGTCTGATCCCTCGCCGGCGCGCTTAACGGCGGTCCTTCGCACCCTCCCGCACCGTCCCGCCTCGGGGGTTTTCGCGCAAGACGTTATCGGGCGGGGATTCCCTAACTTTGCCTCTCTCGGCAGGCGCTGCCTGCGGTCTGCCCCTCTCGGCAGGCGCTACCTGCCGTCTGGCCTTTTCGGGCGGCGCTGCCCGCGGCCTGGTTCTCTCGGCCGGGGCTTCCCTCACCTTTCCTCTCTCGGCCGGCACCGCCTGCTGGCGATCCCTTGCCCTCCCGCTCAAGGACCTCGGTCTCTCGACCTTTTTTACCTCCAGCGGGCGGGGCTGCGCCTGCGGCCGTATGGCGGAACGGTCGGGTTCCTTGACCAGCGGACGGGACTGCCTCAGTTCCTTCACGTCGATCTTCCGGACCCTTGTCGGCGGACGCTTCGCCTGGGGGATCTGCCGTACCACCGGTATGTAGCTTGTCTCGACCGGTTTGATCTGTGGTCTTCCCACAACGATGTTCCGCCGCCGTGCGAAGTCTTTCCTCACATTCACCACCACGTTCCGGTTGACGGCCGCCGGCCGCCCCGTGACGAACGTCGTCTGGCTGACCACGGTGATGCCGTTTCTGACGTTGATGTTCCGGTACACGTTGGTCACCCGGACCTGTGTGATGTTCACGTTCGTGATATTCGTGCTGTGCCGGCCGAAGTTTCCGTGCCCGTAGTAGACTTCCCCCGGAGCGAGGGGTACCCACGCCACGTAATTGCCTGTCCGCACCCAACCCACGTATCCCGGCGCCCAGAAAACATCTCCCCGGGAGGGAGGCACCCAGCACCAGCCGATTCGGGCGACATAGGACCAGCGGCCGTAATGGTAGGGGGCCCACCCCCAGGGCTCGTAGCCGATCCAGACGTAGCCTCCGCCCCTCCACACCCACCTCCCATGCCGGTACGGAGCCCAGTCGCCGGTCGCAATGACCGTGGGAGTCCAGACGAATCCGTAATCCGAAACGTATACCCAACGGCCGTTCTCATCGAAGTCGCTGGAGTACACCCGGAGTTCGTCCGGCAGGTGCCGGTAGCCTCCCCCGCGCGCAAGGGCGACCCGGTCCCGCCTCTCGTTCCACGCCTGCCAATCGTCGGGAGGAGGGAGCGGGGAAAGTTCCGCGTGGTCGTCCGGCCACAGGACCAGCATGCTGCCGGCATGGACCCTCGTCGTCCCGCCCGCGTTCTCTGCCGTGACACTTCCCCGTAAGACGAGGACATCCGTCTCCCCGTTGGGGATGTCGATCCGGAACGTCGATACCTCGAACGTGCGGATGGAGGTGTCGGGGGTGTCGAACTGAAGGACGCTGTGCGTCGGGTCGTTGTTCAGCACGTATGCGCGCCCCTGTGGAAGATAGAACTGGAAGGAATTGCGGTCCACCCGCAGGATCTGGAGGGCCGTGTTCCCGTCGAGCCGGACGTAGGCCCCGCTGTTCGTCTGGATCGCCGAGAGGCCCCCTTCGGGGACCCACAGTTCATCCCTCTCGACAAGGGGCATGTTGACCGAGGCGGGCGCCCACTCTCCCGTTTCGGCGATCTTCACCTGCACGTCGCCTGCGACAAGTCGCACGCGCACTGCCTCGAGAAGCTGCGCGCCGGAAGCCGCAGGGAACAGCAGTAACGCTCCCACGATCGATGCCCAGCCGAAAACCTTCGCGAATGCTTTCATCCGACCCTCCGATCCCCGGTACGGTCCGGCGATCCTCTGCGATTTTTCCCCGGTTCATACCGTCTTTCCCGGTTTCTTGAAACAGTCATCCTTACTTACGGATAATAACCCCGATTTGTTCGAATGGTTTCCGGGACCGGAGAGGAGATATCACGGGGAGCAGGTCAGACCAAAGCAGCAACCCCTCTTCACTCGTGACAAGATTTTCTTATCTTTGACGCCAGTTTTTCCTCAAGATCATGTTTCCATGTATTGGGCAAGCCCACCAGGAAGGGAAAAGGAGAACTGGGTCGCCTTTTTCTCTTCGCACCATCTTTCTCCCTGGGGTACACGTAGATGTTGACGCAGGTGTCGGGGCGTGGATCTGCATACAGATGGTAGCCAACCATTTCCCTCCGATACGATACCCGATTCCCTTTCTCACCCTTTGTGAAACCAATTCCTTTGAGGCGCTCCTCCGCCCATTCAAGACCTTCCAGTGAGCGGCAGATCCCCGCGAATCCCTCCAACAGGCCCCCCTCTATCCCGGGGCCTATGATGAAAACGGGCTCCATCTTGTGACGACAGTCGAGTGCCATCGAAATCACCGGTCAACCGCATCCGAATATGCAGGGTTCACGATCACTCCTCACGCGACAATCCTAACGCAGTTCTGGGCTCCGAATTCATTCGC
Source organism: Candidatus Deferrimicrobiaceae bacterium (assembly GCA_049577645.1). Lineage (GTDB taxonomy): Bacteria > Desulfobacterota > Deferrimicrobia > Deferrimicrobiales > Deferrimicrobiaceae > CSP1-8. The sequence continues at coordinate 10,636 of JBAUKK010000305.1, read as the reverse complement.
GACGCAGCAACAACAAGAAGGATCGTTCTCCCAGTTGCCGTCGGCAAAAAAACGGTACTCGTATCTTCCCGTTTCAAGGGGGAGAGTTGCCTTCCACATTCCTTTCTTGTCCTTTTTCATCGGATTCGCCTGGGTATTCCACTGATTGAAATTCCCTACTAGGGAAACCTCCTTGGCCTCCGGGGCAGATAATTCGAATTTAATCTTTTTTTGAAGGGAATTTCCACCCATCGCCTTACTTCCTGTCTTTTTTTCTTTTACCATTTCACCCAACTCCTCATGTTTTTAAGCGAATTACCTGCATTCTCGTTTAAAGTAATTGCCTTAATGTAATTGCCTAAATTACTTGAACTAACCTATAACAAAACCAATTCCTCCCGTAAGTAAATTATGTAATACAGATATAATTAAGATATTCCATATACGTACAATAGTCAACTATCCATTATGTTTTTATTTCGTTCGACGGGCACATTTAAGTATCGGGGGAGGCCGACCCCCTTTTTCCTCTCCCCATCCCTCCTTGTATAAGCGCATAATTTAAATAATGCATCTCGGTACGGTACAGCTCATTCCTTCCGAAAAACCACGGCAATTTCGGTGGGGAATTCGATGACCCTGAAACGCACGGCCCTCTGGTGTGGCGCGGGCTTGGCGGCCCTTCTGGGGGTCGCCGCACTGGCTGTGGCATTGGCCGTCTACCGGCCCCAACTGGTCCGCCCATGGGTGGAGCGGGCGCTGACTCCGCGGGGCGGAACGGCTTCCCTGGCAGCCTTGAAACTTTCGCTTTCCCCGCCGGCCCTGGAACTATCAGACCTCGCGATCGCGGGTCCTCCGAGCGAGGGCGACTTCTTTCGCCTGGACCACCTGCATATCGAACTGATCCCTCGTCGCTTCGTCGATGGAGGTCCGTGGCTGCGGCACGTGGACGTAAGAGGACTTGTTTTCGAGCGCCCGCGGCCCCGGGAGACAAAGGGGCCACCCGACCTGACGCCGCTCACCCGGCTGTTCGACATCGAGGACCTGTCGCTTACCGACGCCCGGCTGCGCGTCGCCCTGCCCCAGGGCGATCTCACTGCCGAAGGGATCAGTTTGAGCCTGGTCCCGGGGGATGGAGGAATTCGCGCTTTCAACGGGGAGGGGGAGCTTGCCTTCCGCCGGGAGGAAAGCACCATCGCTAAAGGAACACTTTCCGCCCGGGGAAATGTCACGCCCGGCCCCGCGATCGAGGTCGACCTTAAATTGGCGTCGGCCCGCCTGATGCTGGCGGAGTTCACCGGCGATGTAGTCGGCCAGGCCAGCGTAAAGGTGACCCCGAAACGTTTCCAGGCTGAGGAGCTTTCCCTGACCCTTACGCAGGGGCGCGTGAGTCTGGGTCCGCAGTCGACGAAGCACCTGGGCCCGATCCGCTTAAACGCGGCGGCAAGTGCAACGCTTGAGGGAAGAGAACCTCACCTGGAGGTGCGCGAGTTCAACATCGGAGGGCTTCTCCTGGCGCGGGGGCAGCTTGGCGGCGCCACCCTGGAAGCGATGTCCGGCAGCCTGGACGGGGAGGTCCCCCAGGTCGAACAGCTGAAAACCGTTCTGGCACCCCTGTTGCCCGCCAGTTTGGCGGGCATGGATCTTAAGGGCAGCCTCCCCTACCGCCTTAGCCTCTCAGCACGAGGGACGGCACGCGTGCTGTCCCTGGAACTCCTCCCCAAGGATCTGCAGTTTGCCTGGCCAGGCGAAAAGCTTAGGTGCCGTTTCAGTGGGAACCTGAGGGCCGCGAGCCCGCTAGAGGGATGGGATCCGGGCAGAACCACCCTGGGGTGGAAGCTTTCGGCGGATGCGGGCAAAGTGTTCTACGAGGACCGCCCTCTGCCCTTGGGGGCGTTGGAAGTCCGAGGGACTGCCGAGGCGACCGGCGATTCCTTTCGCGTCGAAAGCGTGGACATACAATCCGGTTCCCTGGGCCGCTTGACGGGTGCGCTTAGCCTTAGCGGAGGAAGCGTAAGCGGCCGCCTGGACGGGGCGAATCTGCCCGTGGACAACCTGGCAACTCTTGCGCGGGCTCTTAGTGGACGGGAATGGGACAGCTGGTCGCCCACGGGCGCAATCGACATTGCCGCCCGGCTCGAACCCGCGAAGGGCGGTCCACGGGTAGCGGCAACAGCCACGCTCGCAAAGATCGGCTTCAGCTCGCCCGAGGGCGATGTGCTAAGTCAGAACCTGGCCGGCAAAGTCGTTCTCGAGGCGCTGCTTTTCCCACAGCCACGGATGAAAGCCGACCTGATCCTGCGCGGAGGCGAAGCCCTCTGGGGCACGGTGTACTTCGACCTCACCAAGGTTCCTCTGGACCTCCACGCGGGGGGAACGCAAGCGGGCCCCGAAGAGTATCAGGACCTTGCACTGGAAGGCGGTTTGGCGGGGTTCGGTCGCCTGACCGTAAAGGGGAAGGCGCGCCATGCGGGAGGAATATGGCGCCACCAGGGGCACCTCAAGGTAAGCGATGCGCGGCTTGGGCCCATCTTCCGGACGTTCCTCAGGGATCCGCTGGCAGAAAAGCACCGCGATCTGGCGGGGCTGGAGATGGAAGGAGCCGCCGAGGTCGACCTGACCTTTTCCGGCTCCGAAAAAGCGGCCGATCTGGCCGGGACGCTCGGGCTGCGCTCGGGCGATGTTCGTCGGGGGGAGGAGCCGCCGCTCCTTTCCGGGCTTAACATCGACCTTCCGATCGCCTACTCCCTGGGAGCCGAAAATCCAGGAATCTCCAGACCGTCCGATGCGAAAAAGTGGGGCCGGGTGAGCCTTACGAAACTTCGTCTGGCCGGTCAAGTTCTGGGGCCTTTGGAGATGCCCGCCGTCCTGGTGCCCAACCATCTCTACCTCGGGGGGGCGATCGATTTGTCCCTGTTCGGAGCCAGGCTGTCCCTGCGGCGAATCCAGGTGGACGAACCGCTTTCCCCGGGCTTTCGCATCAAGATGGCGGCACAACTGGACGGTCTCGACCTCGCCCGCGTCGCCGGAGAGAACCCCATGCTTACGGGACACCTGGAGGGCCTCCTCGATCCCGTCGCCATCGGCCGGGAACGCATGACCGCCACCGGAGAGCTGACCGGTGATCTGTTCGGCGGCCGTTTGGATGTCCGCGGCGTGACGGTGGCACGTCCCTTCCGTGCGGGCAGGGAAATCGGCGCCGACGTAAACGTTAGCCTGATCGACCTGGAACGGTTGTCCGCAGCCCTGGGCGTCGGCCGCATCACCGGGCGCCTCTCCGGTTCCGTGGAGGGTTTGCGCGTTGCTTACGGCCAGCCGGTCGCGTTTCATCTCAGGATGGAGTCGGTGCCCACGAAAGGGGTGAGCCAGAAGGTCAGCCTCAAGGCGGTGAACTCCATCTCGCTGGTCAGCACGGGCTCCGCCCTGAGCGGCCTGGGGGCCTCCCTGATGACGACGTTTTTCAAGGAATTCCCCTACGAGAAGATCGGGTTCGAATCCGGCCTGAAAAATGACGTCTTTACCGTTCGGGGGACGATCCACGAAGATGGTGTAGAGTATCTGGTGAAGAGGCGTTTATTCGGCGGGATCAACGTGATCAACCGCAACCCGGACAACCGCATCGGCTTTTCGGACATGGTGGAGCGTGCCAAGCGCGTGACGAGCGAACGCTCCCATTGAGACGGATGCATTCATAAAAACACGAAAAGGAGGAAGGCATGGAACGATCCGCGCATCGCTTTTCTTTTTCCGTCCTGGCGGTTCTCGCAATCCTCGTTGGGTGCGTTACGGTAAACGTCTACTTCCCTGCCGCCCAGGTGGAGAAGACGGCCGAGAAGATCGTGGACGAGGTCTACCAGGAAAAGACGGAATCTCCAAAGCAGGCGCCGGCGGGAAAACCGCAGTCGTTGAACGAGGGGGGCATTTCCCACAGCCTCGCCCGGCTTGCCCGCTTCGGGCCCGCGCAGGCATTTGCCGAGGAAGCCACCACCGTGAGCAACGCGACCATCCGGGGGTTGAAGGACCAGATCGGCCAGAGGCACAGGGAGCTGCTCCCCTACTATCGGCAAGGCCAGGCGGGGATCGACAAGGACGGCTTCCTGGAGGTCCGGGGGACCGGCGGCCTGGGTTTGCAACAGGTGGCGTCCCTGAAGAGACTCGTCGAGGCCGACAACGCCGCCCGCCGCCAACTCTACGAAGAGGTGGCGAAAGCCCTCAACCTGAAACCGGACCAGGTGCCCCAGGTCCGGCAGATCTTTGCGAAGCAGTGGCGGGACAAGGCCGAGGCCGGCTGGGCTGTCCAGGCCGACAATGGCCAGTGGGGGCGCAAGTAACGGATCACCGCGGAAGGGAGCGTTCGATGTCTGAACCGGAGGCCCGCGTGCAGGAAAGATTCAACCTGCAGTCGGCCAACTGGATTTCGTACGTCCTGGACCGGCGCAACCAGATCCCCGACATCGCGGATCCGAATCTCGTAAAGGACACGTTGGTCGTGTTCCTCGGGAACCTCATCGACGGGCTGTATTTTAACGGCAAATCGAATACGAAGATCATCGAAAAAGCGGTTCACATGAGAAACACGGTCCGGGAAAGGCCACACCACCGCTACGATGACATCGTTATGGATCTACGCGATATCTTTTCCAAAAGGGAGTGGACCGCGATTCTCATCCCCTCCGGGTTCCCTGAATCCCATTCCGTCGACCAACTGGTAACATCAAAAATCTTCGTGTCGAAATTGTCCGGCACCATCAAGACCGACCCGCATCTCATCCTTCACCTGAACGAAGTTCCCCAAAAGGATTTCGCCATTACGTACGTATACCCGCCCCTCCGTTCCGCCCTGTCGAAATCCACCCGCTGGCCGGGAATTCTACTCTGGCGCAAAAGCGACGAACCCCTGTTTTTCCCGCTTCCCGCGGAAAAAACCGAGGATGCCATCCACTGGGTATTCTCCCGGGCGGATGACCTCGCGAACACACCGGGACATCTCCTGACGCATCATTACCTGGAGGCTTTCCCTTCCTGCAGGATCCATGCGTCTTCCCGGCTGACATTCCTGCACATGAGCGACACCCATATCGGGAGCAAAAAATCCTTCGAGAGAATCATCCGGGTAAAGGGTCTTCTGAAAGATTATATAAACAAAAACCAGGGCGATACGTCCGTGGTGTTTCTGTTGAGCGGAGACATCATGCAGACAGCGGACGAGAGCAACGTGATCTGCGCGAACGACTTCCATGATTTCCTGAAAGATATTAATCCTTGCGGCCAGGATCCGATATTCGTGCTCGGAAATCACGATGTGCGAAAAAAAGGCGGATTACGGAATCGACACACTTCCTCATCCCTGGATCCCGCAACCCATACCCGAATCGAATGGATCCCGGATCATCCTGTCGGGATTCTCTGCTGGAATTCCACCGATGGCGGAAGGATGGCACGGGGGAAAATCACGGGGGAGCAATACAGGGCCATCGAAGAACGTTTGCATCCTTTCCCCGACGGAAACACCAACCCCATGCTGATCTCCCTGCTGCATCATCACCCCCTGCAGTTCCGCCGGATCGATCCCGAGATGCGCAGATTCCACATCAGGACTATCGGGCCATCCTTGCGCAAGATCATCGGTTCCGCGTATGAGCGCATGGACGGTTTGGCGAATGCACAGGAATTCATCCGCTTCTGCGACTCCCATGGCGTGAAGGTAATCCTTCACGGCCACAAACACATACCCATCACGGGGAAAATACCCGAACCTCTGCTGGAAAACCGGCCGATCCTTATTTTCGGATGTGGAAGTTCCGTGGGAAAAAACACGTATATTTACAGGAAACTGTTCAATGTGGACTATGAAATCTCATGGAACGAGATCGTTCTCGACTTCCAGACGCACCTCCTGTCGGGGAGACTGATGGCGGAAACGCAATATGACAAGGGACTGGCGACGATGAAAACCCATCACGGATTTGTTTCCCGGTCCGCCATCGAACGATGACCCGATGTTTTCAAAGGACCCTCAAGGTAATCCGTCTTCGTGAGGGAATCAAACGCCCCGTGAGTCGCACCGATGACAAAATCGGATCCTGACAGCCTGGACGGACTCGTCCTCCGGTTCCAGGAGACGATGGAAGGACATGTCGGGATCGATGAATCCGAACCCTTGGCAGCCTTCGCGCGAGGGCGGCGGGAGAACACTCCTCTCCGGTTCGATGTCGAGATCCGGATCGAAGACCTGGGGCGCTTCCTCCGCACCACCGACCATGCGGCGCAACTTTCGGGCACTGTGACTTTCGAACCGCTGGGGGGCCGCATTCCCGTCCGGGACGGTGTATTCAACCTCTTCTCGGTGGACCCCCGCACCGGAATACGCCGGATGACCTACGCGTTCCGATTCACGGCGGCGGACGGCCAGCAGTATTTCCTTCACGGACACAAGGAGATCCACGACGATCCGGGTGCGTTCGATGTAATACCGGACATGACAACGCTCATCACCACCCTCTATCGCGGCCCGGACGCACAAGCCCCCGTATACGCGGCGGGGGTGCTCACTTTCGACCTGAAGAAAGCACCTGCCCTTGTGGCTTCCATGAAGGTGGAAGGTACGAACTCCCTGTCGCAGAAGGTGGCGGCGTACACCGCCTTCGCCTCATTCGCATACGGCGCCCTCAGGGACGAGTACCTTAAGGGTGTTCGCCTTCTCTACGACACCCGGTACGATAACCTTGCCCTGTCCGGTCGGATGCGGCGTACCGACGGCGCCGAGGTTCCGTTTTTCCTCGCGTCCGGCTTTCACGAACGCGGTTTTCCCTGGGGAGATGGCGAACTTTTTTCCGACGTCCTGCTGGTCGTCGGCGACGGGAAGGGGGGCTTCCAACGGTTCTGCATCAGCGATCGCACGCTGGAAGGTCTCTTTCTCGACATCCCCAGCGGCGTCTACCGCTACCACGGGACGCTTTTCGCCATCACCGATGGGTATTCCGCCTCTTTCTCCCGGATGCGGTCGGGCTCATCGCAGCTCGTCCCGTTCCACGCGAGCATCGATATCACCTTCGAGGCCCGGTCATACGACGCCGTGGCCGTATCCTTCCCTCACGTCCCCAAGCTCGTCCGAAAGCTTTCCTCCGCCCTGGCCAACGAGTTTCGCACACATCTGCCGGGAACGAATCCCCTGGGGATCTTCATCACACCCCACACCGTCACGGTTCGTACAGGGAGCCTGATTTTAGGCGATGCCGGTATCGCAGTGAGCGGTACGGACAGGAACTTCACGATCCTCGATCGACGCACCTTCGGAGAGGCAGAGCACGGCACGTTCCGGAACGTGAAGTGGCCAACGTTGCTCTACGGTTACCTCTGCGCCATCCGCCCGGAAGAGCAGGCCGCCCGTGTGCAGATCCACTCGCGCACACTTCGGGATGAACGCGAGCACTGGGTCCGTGACCAATTGGACGCCTTCCTGGGAACCGTCATCTCCCGGGCGTGTTCCTGCGAGATGCGGATGGAAAGGGAGGAACTGCGAGTCCTTCCTCTCCTAACAGCCGGAAAAAGGGCGGAACGGGTACCGCTCCTCCGGAAGCTCGGCGAACCGGTGCTCGAGGTGAACAACGACCACTTTCCCACAGCGGTATTCCAGCGCCGGATCGTGGAGGTCCTCGATCCCTCGGGGCAGCGCTGCCTCGCGCTCGAGGACGACATGTCGCTCCTGCGCCTCGAACCGGCAGGCACCTCGCGGAAAGCAAAGGTAGCCAGCATCCGGGATGAGGACAAATTCGCCGCGTTGAACCGGGTCCTGGGGGAAACGGGCTTCGACGCGATGCTGGAGGCCAAGCGGAATGCCTCCGGAAAGACCCGGCAGGACTTCTCCGTCGTCATCAAATCGAATTTCATGTTTGCCTATGACAAACGGGATCGCTCAACCTACACCGACCCCGAGTTGGTCCATCACCTCGTGGACAGGCTGCGGGGTCTTGGCTTCAAGAACCTGAAAGTCGTCGAGGCGCAATCGACGTACGGTGAATACTTCGACAAGCGCAGCGTCCGCGAGATGGCCGAGTATTTGGGCTACGACGGGAATGCCGGGTACGAGGTCGTGGACATGACATTAGACGCGGATGAGGCGCAACAACTCGGGCCACACCTCGGCAATCACCCCGTATCGCGCAGTTGGCGTGAGGCGGATTTCCGGATCTCGTTCGCCAAGAACAAGACGCACGCCTACGCATACTACACGCTTACGCTCAAGAATATTTACGGCGCACTGCCGCTCGCGAACAAGTTCAAGGAATACCACTGCGGCAGGGGAATATACGAAACCACAATCGAGTACCTGGCGGCGTTCCCCGTGGATTACGGCCTGGTGGACGCCTATCTGAGCGCGGACGGGCCTTTTGGGATATTCGCCGATCCTGCACCGAACGAAACAAACACCATCATCGGCGGTGCCGATTTGGTGGCCGTGGACTGGATCGCGGCAAGCAAGATGGGCATCGACCCGATGATCAGCCCGTACATGAAGCTCGCGGTCGAGGCCTTCGGCAAACCGGAAATCCACCTCATCGGAGATTCGAGCCCCTATCGCCCCTGGCTGAACGTACCGGTCGCCCTGACCCTGTTCACGAACAAAGGGGTCGACGCGAACCACTACTTCGGGAACCTCATGTACTCGGCCGCTGCGCAGATGGATGAGACGCACTTCCGACACAAGAACCGGGCTTTGCACATGCGGCTGCTTCGGAGGTTGACCGTTCCGCTGCGCCGCGCTTTCTTCCTGCGTACAGGGGAAAACCCGTCCCTGGCAAACCGCCTGTTCAGCTCGTTGTTCTACAAGTTGGGTTTCTGAGGTCAATTCAACCAGGAGAGGCGGCAAGGGATCTCACAATGAGGATGAAATACGCGATTGTCGTATCCTACAGCGACGAGGATCACGGATACATCGCCACCGTCCCGGAGGACGTTCGTCGCAGACTGGAGCTGGAGGCGAAACGGAATGGGGTATCGTTGAACCGGCTGATCCTCCAGAAGATCGCCTGACACGGGCTCCGTTACACGGACCCCGGGCCGGTTCACTCTCCATGCCGGTCCTCTTTCCATTCGTTCTTGGCCCGGACGTCCCCGATGAGGAACCGCACGACCGTTAATATGTTCTCTCTTCCCGAACCTGAAATCAGGTTGTTTTTCGAAGAAGAAGATGGTTCAGGATAAAGGATATGACCTTTTCTCCTCGCTGGTTGATTCCCGCATATCGCAACCGCAGGATTCCCCGATCCGGTTTGGACGAGGAAGGTTTGATCTCCAGGACTTCCGTTTCCGTCCGCAGAGTATCTCCCGGTCGAACCGGGGCCAGCCACCGAACCTCATCTATTCCGGGAGAGCCGATGCTGCACTCGGCGATGACCCCTTTCTGGATGAACAAACGGAAACATACAGACAACGTGTGAAACCCGCTCGCTATCAGCCCGCCATAGGGAGACTTCGATGCCGCAGTCACATCCAGATGAAAAGCCTGAGGATCGTACCGCATGGCAAAACCGATAATCGCGCTCTCCGTTATCGTGATGCCTTCCGTTCGAAATATTTCTCCGACCTTGAAGTCGTCCAAGAAGCGCCCTTCCTCCATCTGCTTCCCCCCCCCTTTCGGAAAATATAATTCCTACAGTTCGAACGTCCGCGCCGGGCTGTTGACCTGGACGGCCATGAACGTTCCTCCTTTCATGGACTCCCACCCACGATCAGCTTAAAACAGCAATACCAAATAGGGAATGCGGCAACATATTTCGATGGGCACCGGCCCGTCGCGCCGTTACCCGCCCCATGTGTCTTTGCTGTCCGACGAATTCCCCTGAACCGGTCCAGGATGGCTCTCCCGGAACCTGGCGCAAATTGGGCACGATCATGGGAGATCGATCCGGGGGCAACGGATCATGCTGGACGCCGACCTTGCGGAACTTGTACGGCGTGCGTCACCCGGCGAAGGAGAGGATCGCCTTGAGGTAAACAGGAAGGTCGGAGAGAGCGGCCTGGGTCGCCTCGAATACCTTGGCGGGATCGATATCGTCGTACTCGTGGACGATGCGGTTGCGCAGGCCCGCCGAGGAGGCGATCTTGGAGGCGAAGACGGGCTCGAGGATCCCCATCTTCCCGAGCTCGGTGAAGCTTTCGTAATAGTCCCGGGGAGGAGCACGGCCGGATCCCGTGATGAGGTGGTAGTTGACGTCGATCATCCGCGTGATCGTCCGCTCGAGGAACCGCTCGGCCAGGACCTCCTTGTAGGGGTCGGACAGGTATTCCCCCAGTCCGCCGGAGACGAGCATCCGGAGCTCCTCGAGGTCCTTCCCGATGAGGAGGACCTTGCGCGTGACGAGCTCCCGGTCGATCATCGGGCAATCCTTTCCACGTAGCGACGTGCGAAGTCGCGTTCCATCGCGAGGTATTTCCCGTGGTCCTGGTACCGCTTGAAGGCCAGGCGCAGGAACGCGTCGGCTGCCCCGGGTTCTTCGTAGAGGACCAGGAAGCTCTCGGTGATCTTCTTCATGAAAAGCGGGTCGGCCCGCTCGAGAGAAACCGCGTCGATCTCCCGGCCGGGGAAGATGCCCGAGAGTTCCTCCTGCACCTCCAGCAGCCGGCGCAGGCTCACCTCCCGGTCCCGGAACCGGAC
>JBAUKK010000304.1:0-2385 GCA_049577645.1 Candidatus Deferrimicrobiaceae bacterium | reverse complement strand
ATCTATGATCTTCAACGTATACCTGCCCTCCAAGTGCTCCGCGCAGATCATTTCGAGGTTCCGGATGGTCCTTCGCGCCGTCTGATTCATGCCGGCAATGTAGAGTTTGAGGTGACAGCGTTCCGTGGACGGGTCTTCCGGTCCGATGGGACGATATTCCCCTTCCGTCTTCCCGGCATGGGCTCTCATCGTGTCTCCGGTGCGGTTTGCGCATTCGCGTCCGCCGTAGCGAGCCCCTCCGGAAGGGGACGGATCTCGATGCCGGAGGAGGTGAACACGAGCTCCCGAAACTCGTCCGAGTGATTCATCCCGCGCGACTTCACGATAAGCAGTCGGCGCCGTTGGACGAGGTTTGTCCTGTCCATCCTGAGGACGGTCCAGGTATCCATGAGTGACGAGATACCCGCCTCCGTTTCGTCGGCATTCACCGAACCGCGTGTGAGATCGGTGAGCAGAGCGGTGATGCCCAACAGCTTGAGATGACCAATCAAACGGACGAACATCGATTTGATTTCCGGACGCTGGCCGACGCTTACGAAATTGCTGAGCGGATCCATGACGAATGCGTCCGGTCGCACCCTGGCAACGGTCTCTAATATGGAGACCAGTCGTTCCTCGATGCCGAAGAAGGTCGGGCGGGAAGACTCGATGATCAATAATCCCCGGTCGATATCCGGCTGGAGATCGAGTCCCACCGATCGCATGTTGCGGACGATCTGGTTGACGGACTCCTCGAGCGCCAAATAGAGACACCGTTTGCCCTGCTTGCAGATGCCGGCCGCAAACGAGGCGGCGAGCGTGCTCTTGCCCGTCCCCGGGGTCCCGGAGATGAGAACGCTGCTGCCCTGATAGTAGCCAAGCCCCCCCATCAGGGCGTCGATGCCGGGGACGCCGGTCGATATTCGGGCGGAGCTGACCTCCTGGTTCAGCTCTGCCGATGTGATCGGCAGAACCGACAGCCCGGTGGCCCCGATGAGAAAGGGATACTCGTCCACCCCATGCGATGACCCCCGGTACTTGACAAGGTGCAACCGTCTCCTCGACATCTGCTCCATCACGCGATGATCGAGCGCCAAGACGCAGTCGGAGACATACTCCTCGAACCCATTCCGTGTCAGCGATCCGCTTCCCTTTTCCCCGGTCACAATGGTGGTGACGCCTTGCTCCTTCAGCCGGGAGAGCAGCCGCGAGATTTCGCACCGCAGCAACTGGGGGTTGGGGAAGTTGGCGAAGATCGTCCCCATCGAATCCAACACGACGCGCTTCGCGCCGACGACCGACATGGCCTGCTGCAGCCGAATAAAGAGGGCATCCAGCGAGTATTCGCCTGCCTCGACGATCTCATTGCGAAGGATCCGTATCTGGACGATGTGGAGTCGTTTGTCTGCAATCAACCGCTCGAGATCGAAACCGAACGAGCGGAAGTTCTTGATCAGGTCGTCGGTGCTCTCCTCGAAGGAAACGAAAAGGCCGGGTTCGTTGTACTGCTGTGCACCGCGAAACAGGAACTCCATTGCGAACACTGTTTTTCCACATCCGGGACCGCCGCATACAAGCGTCGCGCGCCCGGCGGGGAGGCCGCCGCCCGTAATCTCGTCAAGACCTATGATCCCTGTGGGTACCTTTTCCAGGGTTGAGGCGAACGGAACCTCGGATATTTCCATTTCACATGTTATTTTACGCTCCTTCAATCCCAACCCTCAATGGTCGTCGAAAATTTCCCGGAACGTGTCGGAGTTCTTCTTGAAGATGCCCAGGATCTCCGGGTCGAAGTGATCGGGGGTGGTCCTTCCGCCGCCTTCGGTGATGATCCCTACCGCCGTTGCATGGTCGAAGGGAGGTTTGTAGGGGCGTTTACTCCGCAAGGCATCATATTGGTCGATGATGTTCATGATTCGCCCCTCGATCGGGATCTCCTCCCCCTTTAATTCGAGGGGATATCCTTTCCCGTCCCACCTCTCATGGTGGGACAGGGCAATTGTCTCGGCACACTTAAGGAAGGGGCTATCGGACTCCCTAAGGATTCTCGCCCCGATGGTGGTATGGGTTTTCATGATCTCGAACTCCTGCGGGGTCAGCTCGCCCGGTTTCAGGAGAATGGAATCCGAGATGCCGACCTTTCCGATGTCGTGCATCGGGGCTGCGTACGATATGATTCGTCCTTCATCCTCGAGGATACCCAGCTCTTTGACGAGAACTTTGGTGTATTCGCCTACCCTCTTGATATGGGTGTAGGTATCCTCATCCCGGTACTCCGCGGCAAGCGTCAGCCTGTGTACGGTGTCCAGCAATGCCTTCCGAAGCTGACTGGTCCTCTCATTCACCTGTTCTTCCAAGATCTGGCTGTGGGACTCCAGGAAATCCTGGTACCGTTTGACTTTCAAC
>JBAUKK010000303.1:0-4106 GCA_049577645.1 Candidatus Deferrimicrobiaceae bacterium | reverse complement strand
TTCCATAACATCACCCAAGTACGCGGCGCGAACCTTCGAAGCGTTGCGAAGCTCGGAGGAATTGCCCGACAAGGTGATCGCACCCGTCTCCAGGACATAGGCCCGCTGGGCAACGTTGAGGGCCATGAAAGCGTTCTGTTCGACAAGGAGTATCGTCGTTCCGGCCTTGTTGATGCGCCGGATGTGCCGGAAGATCTCCGCCACCAGAAGGGGGGAAAGCCCCATCGATGGCTCATCCAGCAGCATGAGAGACGGTTTAGCCACCACCGCCCGGCCGATGGCGAGCATCTGCTGCTCCCCCCCCGAAAGAGTTCCGGCCGGCTGAAACACCCTTTCCCTCAAGCGGGGGAACAGGGCGAACACCTCCTCGAGGCTTTTCGTCATCTCCTCCCGCGATGTCCGGGTGAACGCCCCCATCTCGAGGTTCTCCAAAACGGTCATATTGGCGAAAATTCCTCTTCCCTCAGGAACGAGGGAAATCCCCCTCCGTACGATCCGGTGCGGGGGAGCGCCGACCAGTTCCTGCCCCTCAAATAGAATTCGCCCGGAACGGGGTTTCTGGATACCGGAAACGGCCTTCAGTATGGTGCTCTTCCCCGCCCCGTTGGCTCCGATCAGCGCCACGATCTCCCCCTTCCCCACAGCGAAAGAGACGTCGTGCAGAGCCCGCATGTTGTCGTAATATACATTTATAAGATCAACAGTTAACAATGTAACCTCATTCTTTGTATCATACGTTGTATCCCCTCATTCGAACGGAACCTCCTCCCCGAGATATGCCTCGATCACCTTCTTGTTCCCCCGGATCTCTTCGGGACGACCTCTCGCGATCACATGGCCGAAATCCATGACCGCCAGGCGTTCGCATATCCCCATGACCAATCGCATCTGGTGCTCGATAAGAAGGATGGAGATTCGGAACCGGTCCCGGATCTCGAGGATGAACTCCATCAGTCTCCTCACTTCCAAGGGGTTCATCCCCGCGGCCGGTTCGTCAAGCAGGAGAATCCTCGGCTTCGATGCAAGGGCCCTTGCAATTTCCAGCTTCCTCTGGTCCCCATAGGAAAGGTTCCCGGCCACCTCGTTTATCCTGTTCTGAAGCGAGAAGATAGACAGATAATTCTCAACCTTTTCCTGAAGCAATTTCTCCCCGCGGTAATACCGCCCTGTCCGGAACAGCGCCGACAAGGGCCCGTATTCCCGGTAGAAGTGGTGGGCGACTCGGACGTTATCCATGACGGTCAGGTTTCGGAAGAGACGAACATTCTGAAAGGTCCTCGCGATCCCGAGCCGGTTGATACGATGCGGCGAAACTCCCACCAGGCTCTTCCCCCCGAACGTTATGGACCCCGCATCGGGCCGGTAAAACCCGGTCAACAGGTTGAATACCGTGGTCTTCCCCGATCCGTTCGTGCCGATAAGACCCACGAGTTCTCCATCCGCGAGCCGTAGGTCTACCCCGTCCACCGCCCGGATGCCGCCGAAATGCTTGGTGAGCCCCCGGATCTCGAGCGTCATCGGTACAGCCTCCCCCGCAAATACGGAAACTCCCGTGTCCCGAAAAGGCCTTGCGGCCGAAGAAGCATCGTGACGATCAGCAGGACCGGGATCAACACCCACCGAAGCTCCACGTACCCGGGGGGAAGAACCACCCGCAGCCCCTCCAGCAGGAAGATCCATCCGAACGAGGCGACCAGCGCCCCGCTCATGTTCCCCAATCCCCCGAGGACCACGATAACCAGGATGTCGATCGACTTGAAGAAATCGAAGTTGCTCGGGTGGAGGAAAGTGTATAGGTGCGCATAGAGCCCCCCTGCCACTCCGGCGAAGGCGCAACCGATCACGAAACCGACCATCTTGTAGCGGAAGGTGTCGATCCCCATCATCTCGGCGGCGATCTCGTCCTCCCGGATGGAGAGAATCGCCCGTCCGTAGCTGGAATGAATCGTGTTCCGCACGATCAGGAGCGAAGCGAGAAGGAAGAAGATCACCCAGGGGACGGTGGACATCCTTGCGATCCCCGTCATCCCCCGGGCTCCCCCCAGCTCGGGCAGAAAGGTGTCGGCGTTGTCGAAGACCACTTTCATGATGATCCCGAACCCGAGCGTCGCGATGCCGAGGTAGTCCGAAGTGAGCCGCAGCGTGGGCAGTCCGATCAGGCAGGCGACGGCGGCCGCGACGCCCCCCCCCGCCAGCAAGGCGAGGAAAAAGGCCGCCTGGGACTGCCCCCCGTACATCTTCATGAGATAGGCCGACGTATAGGCGCCGATCCCGTAGAACGCCGCGTGACCGAGGGAGAACAGGCCCGTGTATCCGTAGATGATGTTCAACCCCTGGGCCGAAATCGCCACGATGCACGCCAGCTCGAGGATCTGGATCCAGTACGGGTTCGCGATCCCCGTCGCCTGCAGGAGGGTGATGCCCCCTGCCAGAAGCGCGTACGCGGAGAGGATCCTGCCCAGATTCCGGAGGGGGTTCGTCAAGGCGTCAGACCTTTTCGGACCGACGGGTCCCGAGAATCCCGGTGGGTTTCCACAGGAGCACCAGGATGAGGATCACGAAGGCGATACCGTCCCGATACGTTGAGGACAGATAGGCCGACACCATCGTTTCCGACTGCCCCATGATGAGCGCCCCCAGCACCGCACCGGGGATGTTGCCGATCCCGCCGAGGACGGCCGCGGTGAACGCCTTCAGCCCCGGCATGAAACCCATGAAGGTGTTCACCTGGGGATAGGCGATGCCGTACAAAACCCCTCCCACCCCCGCCAATGCCGCCCCGAGTCCGAAGGTGAAGGAGATCACCATATTGACGTTCACTCCCATGAGCCCGGCGGTTACGTAGTCGTACGACACGGCCCTCATCGCCCTGCCCATTTTCGTCCGGAACACGATGAACTGGAGCATCAGGAGGCAGACCAGGGTGACGGCGAGGATGACCAGTTGGATGTTTGTCACCTGGATCCCGCGCACTTCCCAGCCGACCACGGTGAAAGGGCGGGGAAAGGAGTAGAAGTTCGGGCCGAACACCTGTCGCAGACTCGTGAAGTACTCGAGGAACAGCGACACGCCGATTGCGGTGATCAGCGAGGCGATCTTGGGGGCGTGGCGCAGGGGACGGTAGGCCAACTGTTCGATGAGCACCGCGAGGATCGTGCACCCGATGATCGCCGAAAGGAACACCGCCGGGAGCGGAAACCGGAGGCGTTCGATGGTGTAGAGCCCGATGAAGGCGCCGATCATGAAGACGTCACCGTGGGCGAAATTGATCAGACGCACGATCCCGTAGACCATGGTGTAGCCGAGGGCGATCAGGGCATACACGAACCCGAGCTGCAGACCGTTGATGACCTGTTGGGCGAAATATTCCATTAGCAGAATGTATCGTTTCGTACCCGGTGTCGGCAAAACAAAAAAAGACGGCCGGGTGGCGCAGAGACCGCCCGGCCGTTAGGTTTTTTCCCGGGGTTCGGGGATCAGGGGTTCACGACCTGAAGGAATTTCTGCTTCCCGTCCCGGATCCGGATGATGACGGCGCTCTTGATGGGATCCCCGTTTTCATCCATCGTGAATTTCCCGGTTACCCCTTCGAAGCCCCTGAGGGACCCCAGCGCATCCCGGATCTTCCCGGGGTCGTCGCTGTTGCCCGTCCGGATCGCTTCCAGCAGCATCTTGGTCGCGTCGTAGGTCAGGGTTCCCAGGGAGTCCGGAGTCTGCCCGAACCTCTCCCGGTACTTCTTCACCCAGTTCACGACCTCGGGGCGCGTATCCTCCGGCGAATAGTGGTTGGAGAAGTACCCCCCCTCGATCGCCTCCCCCGCTACCTTGACCAGTTCCGGCGAATCCCACCCGTCGGGGCCGATCAGCTGACTCCCCATTCCCTTTTCCCTCACCTGCTTCGCGATGAGACCGACCTTGTTGTAGTAGTCGGGAAGGAAGAGGACGTCGGGCTTCGAGACCTTCACTTTCGTGATCACCGCCGAGAAGTCGACGTCGTCCTTCCCGTACGACTCGTAGGCCGTTACCTTTCCTCCCCTGACGGAAAACGCATCCCGGAAGACTTCGGCGATCCCCTTGGAATAATCGTTGGAGGCGTCGTACAGGAC
>JBAUKK010000302.1:0-4313 GCA_049577645.1 Candidatus Deferrimicrobiaceae bacterium | reverse complement strand
TCGTTTCCCCCACCCCCCAGAGCCTCCCCACCTGCAGCGGCCCCAGAAACTCCTGCTCCTTCCCGTGGGGGACGACGGTCAGCCCGTCGGGCTTGTTCATGTCGGAGGCGATCTTCGCGACGAACTTCGATGAGGCGACCCCCGCCGAGACCGTGAGTCCCGTTTCCGCCCGGACCTCGGCCCGGATCTTCCGGGCGATCTCCTCCGGGGGGCCGAACAGCAGTACGGACGCGGTGACGTCGAGGAACGCCTCGTCGAGGGAGATCGGCTCGACCAGCGGGGTGTAGCGGCGGAAGATCCCGAAGACCCGGTCCGAGACCTCCTTGTACCGCTCCATGCGCACGGGGAGGAAGACGCCGTGGGAGCAGAGCCGCCTCGCTCTTGCCATCGGGATGGAGGAGTGGACACCGAACTTGCGCGCCTCGTAGGATGCGGCGGCAACCACTCCCCGCTTCACCCCGCCTCCGACGATGACCGGCTTGCCTCGCAGGGCAGTATCGTCCAGGACCTCGACGGACGCGTAGAAGGCGTCCATGTCGAGGTGGAGGATCTCCCGCTCGTTATTCATTCTCTCCTCCCGTTCACGGTTCCCCGGCCGCCTTGTAGGAGCTGCGCACCAGCGGACCGGAGGCGACCCGGGCGAATCCGATCCGGCGGGCCGTGTCGCCCAGCTCCTCGAACGCCTCGACGGAATAATACTTCGCCGCGTGGGCGTGGCTCCGGGACGGCGGGAGGTACTGCCCCACGGTGACCGACCGGCACCCGGTCCGGTAGAGGTCCTCCATCACGGCAACCACCTCTCTTTCCGTCTCCCCGAACCCGACCATCAGCCCGGATTTCAATGCGAGGCCGGGAGCGGTCGCGTGCGCGCGGGACAGAAGCGCAAGAGATCTTTCGTAGGACGCCCGGGGACGCACCCGGGGATAGAGTCGCGGTACGGTCTCCACGTTGTGGGCGAGGATGTCCGGGCGGGCGCGGACCACCTCCGCAAGGGCGTCCGGGTCTCCCGCAAAATCCGGCACGAGAAGCTCGACGGACGGAGGTCGTGGCAGTTGCCGCAACTCCCTCACAACTTGGGCGAACTGGGCCGCGCCCCCGTCGGGAAGATCGTCCCTCGTGACCGAGGTCACGACCACGTGGCGCCACGATAGTTCCGCGGCCGCTGCCGCGAGGCGGGCGGGCTCGGTACGGACGGGCGGGGCCGGGTGTCCGGATGCGACGCTGCAGAACGCGCATGCCCGGGAACAGACATCCCCCAGGATGAGTACGGTCGCCGTTCCCTCTCCCCAGCACTCCCCGACGTTCGGGCACCGCGCTTCGCGGCACACGGTAACCAGGCCGTTCTTCCGGAGGACTTCCTCCACGCGGGAGACCCCTCTTCCGTAAGGAGCGCGGACCTTGAGCCAGGGGGGTCGCTCCCGGGGGAGCGCGCCGCTCATGAGAATCCCCCCAGGTGGCGCCCGCACGATTCGGCCACCCGTTCGCGAACCTCATCCATCGGAACGACCTTCCCCGTGACCTCTGCCAACGAGGTCGCCTCTCGACCCTTCAGCCCGCAAAGATGGATCCGCCCGAAGTACGACAGATCCGTGGTCACATTCAGGGCGAAGCCGTGGTAGGTGATCCACCTTTTTACCCCCACGCCGATGGAGGCGATCTTCTTCTCCCCCACCCAAACGCCTGTCATTCCCTCGATCCGGCGGGAGGGAACGCCGAAAACGGCAAGGGCCTCGATCAGCGCGGACTCGAGGCACCTTACGAACCGGTGCACGTCCGGCCGCGCCAGGAGGACAATGGGATACCCTACGAGCTGACCGGGACCGTGGTACGTCACATCACCCCCCCGGGCGACCCGTTCGACGGGGATCCCCTCCCGCGTGAGATCCTCCTCGGCAACCAGCAGGTTGGCCCGCTCCCCGGTCCGGCCGAAGGTGTAGACGTGGGGGTGCGTGAGCAGAAGGAGCGTGTCCGGCGTCTCCCCCCGAGCCCGGCAATCGACGCGGAAAAGTTGCAGTTCGAGCGCCCGCCGGTATTCCATGCAGCCGAGCCAGAGGGTCTCCACGGCGCTACAGGTGGAACTCCCCCGCCTCGATAATTTCCCGCACGCGGAAGAGGAAGCTGTTGCCGGTCACCCCGTCGACGATCCGGTGGTCGTAGCCAAGGCACAGAAACATCATCGGGCGGATGACGATCGCGTCCTCGCCGCCCGCCTCGACCACCACCGGGCGCTTGATGATCTGCCCCATCCGAAGGATGCCGACCTGGGGCTGGTTGATGATCGGCGTCCCGAAGAGATTCCCTTTTTGCCCCGGGTTGGTGACGCTGAAGGTCCCGCCGGTCAGCTCGTCCGGGAGGATCTTCTTCGCCGCGGCCCTCGTCCCGAAGTCCTCGACGGCTTTTGCCAGGCCAAGCAGCGACTTCTCGTCGGCGTTGCGGAGGACGGGGACGATCAGCCCCCGTTCCGTGTCCACGGCGACCCCGATGTGGATTCCTTTCTTGAGGACCGTTGTCTCGCCGACCACCTGGGCATTCAGGCCGGGGAACTCCCGGATGGCCTCGATCGCCGCCCAGATGATGAAGGGCAGGTAGGTGAGGGAGATCCCCTCCTTTTTTTTCTCGGCCCGGAACGCCACCACCTTGTGCATGTCCACTTCGGCGAAGGTGTGGACGTGCGGGGAGGTCCGCTTGCTCATTACCATGTGCTCGGCGATCAACTTCCGGATCGGGGTGAACGGGATCACCTGGTCCCCCTCCGGGGTGGTCTTCGCGCCGGGCGGGGCCGCGGGAGGAGCGGGCTTCGCCCGGGGAGCAGGCGGCGCAGGAGCGGGCTTTGCCTTCGCCGGCGGGGCCGGGGCGGCTTCCGCCTTTTCGCCGCGGGCAAGGAACTCCTCCATGTCCTTCTTCGTCACGCGCCCGTCGATTCCCGTCCCCCGGATCCGGGAGATGTCCAACCCGTGCTCCGCGACCATCTTCGCCACCACCGGGGAGATGCGCACCTTGGGCCCTTCCTTTGCCGGCGGGGGCGGTGCGGGCCCGGGTTCCTCCTTCGGCGGTTCCACGCGGGGCGCGGCGGGAATGGGGGGACCCGTCTTGCGGGCCATGGCCCCCGGAAACCCCTCCTCTTCCTCGTCCCATTTCTCGGGGCGTTTCTCCGGGGGCGGGGCCGCGGCCACATCTTCCGTCTCGATCCGGCAGAGGACTTCCTGTATGGGAACCGTATTCCCTTCCTCGGCAAGAATTTCCACCACCTTCCCCTCGACGGGGGAGGGAATCTCGGCATCCACCTTGTCGGTGGAGATCTCGAGCAGCGCCTGGTCCTTGGCCACGGCCTCCCCGACCTTCACAAGCCACTTGACCACGATCCCCTCGACCACGCTCTCCCCGAGCTGGGGCATGACGACGTCTACGCGCATCTGGTCCTCCCCTTTCCTTCCGTCCGGATGCCGCGGCAACCGGAAATATCGATGCCCTCCGGTTCAGCGGCCGTGCGTCACAATGTGGAGAGCCCGGTCCTCTGCTACCGGGATCCGTTCATCAATAAGCGGCAAGCTTTCGTACCGCTTCCGTCACCTTCTCCTGGTTGGGGATGATGTACTCCTCCATGGGGCCTGCGAAGGCGTTGTGCGTGTCCTTCGAGGCCAGCCGCATCACCGGCCCGTCGAGATACTCGAAAAGATCCTCGGCAATGCGCGCCGAGATCTCCCCTCCGATCCCGCCGGTGAGGCGCGCTTCGTGGATGATGAGCGCCTTGCCGGTTTTCGTCACCGACTCCCGGATCGTCTTCCAGTCGTAGGGAAGCAGCGTCCGCAGGTCGATCACCTCGATGTCGATCTCGGACGCCATGCCCTTCGCGGCCTTCACCGCCGCGTGCATCGGCGGCCCGTAGGTGATGACGGAGATGTCCTTCCCCTCCCTACGGAGGGCCGCCTTCCCGATCGGGACGACGTACTCCTCCTCGGGGAGGTCCTCCTTGATCCGCCGGTAGAGGAACTTGTGCTCGAGATAGATCACCGGGTCGTCGTCCCGGACGGCGGCCTTGAGCAGCCCCTTGGCGTCGTAGGCGGTCGAGGGCGCAACGATCTTCAAACCCGGCACGTGAAAGAACCACGCCTCCGGGTTCTGGGAGTGATACAGCCCCCCGTGGACGCCGGCGCCGCACGGCCCCCGGACGACGATGGGGCAGGAAGTCTGCCCGCCGTGCCGATACCTGAGCGTCGCGGCCATGTTGACGATCTGGTCGAATCCGCACGCGATGAAGTCGATGAACTGCATCTCCAGGACCGGGCGCATCCCCTGGATCGCGAGCCCCACCC
>JBAUKK010000301.1:0-2950 GCA_049577645.1 Candidatus Deferrimicrobiaceae bacterium | reverse complement strand
GCGCCGTACACGAGCCGGCTCAGCAGATCGCGCCCCAGCCGGTCCTGCCCGAGCCAGTGAGACCAGGAAGGGCCGGACAATCCGGAATCAAGCGCCTGTGCCCCCGGGTCGTACGGGGCGAGCCACGGGGCGAGGACGGCCACGAGCAGAAACAGCAGTACGACGGCGGCCCCGGCGACGGCCGCGCGGTTCCGGGCGACGCGGACCGGCAGGGTTGTCCAGGAGGCGCGTTCACCCATACCGGATCCTCGGATCGAGGCGGGAATAGAGCAGATCCGTAAGAAGATTGACGATCACCGTGCAGATCGCGATGAACAGGATGCACCCCTGGACCAGCGGGTAATCCCGTGCCTCGATCGCCTGGATGGTGAGGCGTCCGATCCCCGGCCAGGAGAAGATCGTCTCGGTGATGATGCTTCCGGAGAGCAGAGCGCCGAACTGCAGGCCCATCACGGTGAGGACGGGAATCAGGGAGTTCGCAAGCGCGTGCCGCACCACCGCGGCGCGCCGGGAAAGTCCCCGGGCGCAAGCCGCACGCACGTAGTCCTGACGGATTTCCTCCAGAAGGGAAGAGCGCAGCATCCGCATGAGGATCGCCGCCATCCCGGTCCCCATCGTCACCGCGGGGAGGACCAGGTGGCCGGCGGTCCCGTACCCCGAGACGGGAAAAAGCCCGAGCCCGATGGAGAAGACCAGGATCAGCAGGGGCCCCAGCCAGAAGTTCGGCATCGACAGGCCGAGCATCGCGAGGAATCCGGACAGATGGTCGAACAGGGAGTGCTGCCGAAGCGCCGACAAGATCCCGAGGGGCACGGCGATGAGAAGAGCGACGATCATCGAGGCGGCCGAGAGGAGAAAGGTCGCGGGAACCCGGCGGAGGATCTCCCGCAGCACCGGCTCACGGCTCCGGAAGGAGGTCCCCAGGTCTCCCTTCACCAGACCGAAGAGGAATTCCCCATACTGAACGGTTACGGGGCGGTCGAGGTGAAGCTCCCTGCGAAGCTCCTCCTTTTGCGCGGCAAGGGCGCTCTCGCCCAGCATGATCTCGACGGGATCGCCGGGGATCAGGTGAATGAGGAGGAAGACGACCGTCACAACGCCGAAGACGACAGGGACCAAGTGGCGGAGGCGGACGAGGAGATACCCCCTCATATCATCGCCCCTTCTTCGGGGAGAGGATCATCTCCTTCACGGAGGTGTAGTCCTCGTCAGGGGTGATCACGAAACCCGAAAAGCGGCGGTCCCGGACCAGGATGTTCCGGTTGATCCAGAGGGGGAACACGGGGAGGTCGCGGGCGAGGAGGGTCTGCACCTTTCCGTAGATCTGCTTCCTCTTCTCCCGCGACGGTTCCCTCCGTCCTTCCTCCAGGAGCCGGTCGACCTTGGGGTTCCGGTATCCTCCCCGGTTGGCTCCCTGGGGTGGGATCTGGCCGGAGTGAAAGGCGTAGTGGTAGATGTCCGGGTCCTGGATACCGACCCAGGTCAGGCTGTAGAGCTGGAAGTTCCCCTGCCGGATGTCCGAGAAGAAGGTTCCCCACTCGAACGACCGGATCTCCACGGCGATCCCCACCTGGCGCAACTGTTCCTGGATGACGGCCGCGATCTGCCGCCGCAACTCGTTCTGCGAGGTCTTGTAGATCAGCCGGAAGCGGGGCCTTGGTCCGTCTCCATCGGGGTCGCGGTAGCCGGCGGAGTCAAGAAGGCGCCCTGCCTCGGAGGGGTCGTAGCGGACAGGAGAAATTCCGTCTGCATGGGCCCAGAAGCCGGGCGCAAGAATGGAATCGGCCGGGTCCGCGTGTCCTTCCCAAAGGGTCCTGACGATCGCCTCGCGGTCGATGGCGAAGGCGATGGCACGGCGCACGCGCACGTCGGACAGGACCGGGTCCCGGAGGTTGAATCCGAGGTAGGACGCATTGCTCCCCGGCGCTTCCTCCATCACCAGGTGTTCGTTTTCCAGGACGGCGGGAAGCAGGTGGGGGTCAACCCCGTTCAGGACAAAGTTGACGCTCCCCTTCGTAAGTTCCAGGAATCGCACGTTGCTGTCAGGGAGGAATTTGACGACCACCCGTTCGATCCCCGGGGCCCTGCCGTAGTATCCCGGGAACCGGGAAAGGTAGATCGCGCCATCCGGCTGGAAGTCCTCCACCCGGTAGGGCCCCGCCCCAATTGGGGGAGAGTACCCGGCGGCAGGGGATCCGGCAGGCACGATCCCCCGTACCATCCCGGCGAGAAACGGGGCGAACGGCTCGGCAAGGCGGAAGATCACCGTGCGAGGGTCGGGAGTGGCGATCGATTGGATCTTTTCGTACGTCGCTCTGTGGGGGGAGCGGTTCGCCGGGTCGAGGATCCACGCGAAGGTGTAGCGCACATCTGCGGACGAGAGCTCTCTTCCGTCGTGAAACCGGATCCTCTCGCGGAGCCGAAAGACGATCTCGGTGGGGGATCGTTCCTCCCAATGCTCCGCAAGATCCGGGACGGGATTTCCCGCCGCGTCCATCCGGATCAGGGAGGCGTGCGTCATCTGCAGGATCTGGGTTCCGTACGCGTCGGTCGCAAGCCGCGGATCGATGCTCGACGGGGCTCCCGGCAGAGCGATGACGAGGGTTCCGTCGTCCACCGGCAGCCGGGGGGTACAGCAGGACAGAAAAGCGGCGGCCAGGGCGAAAGGAAGACAGAGGAAAAGGGGGCGATGTCCCACGTCCGCCATCGTATCACGCGATCCCCGGTTCCGGTTTTCCCACGGGGGTCCCGTCGGAAACGGCCCCGTGTCCGGAGTTGTGCTTGTTCCTCTCTCTCCCGTGATTTACAATGAAAAAATGCACATTTCCTTACTGAAGGTCACCACCTTCTTCTATTTTGCCGGCGCCCTGTCGTACCTATATTTCATCATCACGATGAAGGAGCGGGGGGCGAAGCTGGGGAGGATGTTTCTCCTGATCGGGGTGATCCT
>JBAUKK010000300.1:0-3214 GCA_049577645.1 Candidatus Deferrimicrobiaceae bacterium | reverse complement strand
CTTACGCCAGGATGCAACGCCTTATGACAACTCCCTGGACGTGAAGGAGCCGGTTTATCTGGTCCCCGCAGGGGCGTCCTTGCCGGCGGGCGAAGAAGGCGGGGGAGCCGCCGTTGCGGAGAACCTGTTCTGGGTGGAGCGTTAACCTATATAAAACTAAGAGATAGAGTTATCCTCCCCAAAAAAACCACCGGGGCCCCTCGCAGGGCCCCGGCGATCTTTCCCTCGGTTTTTCTTCTGCCTAATAGGTCCAGGCGAGAGTGAGCTGTGCGGTCTGGGCAAACGTATCGTCGGCCGAGGTGGACAGCTGGTCCTTGATCCCGTCTCCGGGGACAAAGACCGAGTAGATGAGATCCATGGCGAAGTTCTTGGAGAAGGCGTACTTTCCCTGCACGTCGAAGGTGGTGCCGGCGTAGTCGTCGACTTTCGATACGGTCTTTCCCGCACCAACAGGAATGTTATCCGTCTTGTCGTACCAGATCATGAAGACCTGCGCCTTGTACGAAAGCGGTTCGCTGATGGCGCCCTTTGCCCCGAAGGCAATAATCATATGCCCGGGGTTGTCCCCGGAGCCGCCGTCGCCGATCCCGCCGTATTGGTTGGTGGAAAACTTCCTCTCCGGGGCGTAGGAATACAGGACATTCCCGTACGGATTACCCATAGACTCGCCGAGGATGTTCCCGTCCATCCCCATCAACGGGGTAAACCGTCCGATGTCGGTGACTCCGACGAAGCCCTCTACGTCATTATCCGAACTGTTGTCGTCCCCCTTGCCGTAGCGGAACGCGACGTAGGGGGTGAACGCCTTGCTCACCGCGGCCTCGATGCCGGCGAACGCGGCGTACGATTTGATATCAAGGTTGGTTCCCCGGAATTCCCCGTCGGCATAGACGAACTCGAAGGAGGGCTTGAAGATCCCGATCTGCCCCATTGCTTCGATGCCGTAATAGTAAACCTTTGCATTCTTGAGCCGGTTGTCGCTGTAGACCACCATCGGGCTCAGGGTGCCCTTGACGTCGCCCGCGCCCACGTTGGCGTTGAGTTTAAGCATGTACACCCGCCAGTCGTCCGTTACGGGGGAGACACCTGATGTAAGTATTCGGTTATTGACGGGGATATAGGTAAGAGCATAACTCAGATTTTCAGTGAGCTTCCCGCCGATTTCGAGAAACGGATGGTCGTCGCCGAACAGAAGACCGCCCGTCTTGATGTCGGCGGCGCGGATGTTCCATCCGGTCGAGAGGACAAGAGCCGGCGCGAACGTGTAGTTCGCCTCGAACCGCTCGATCCCGAACTCGCCGCCGGCGTTGGGTGCCGCGGGACTACCCTTTGTAGCACTGGTGTAAAAGGAACGGTCCGCCGTGTCCTTTTCCATGATGACGTCCGTCTCGGCGATCATCATGATCTTCCAGTTGTCGCCGCCCGCCTTCCAGCCCAGGCGAAGTTCGGAGCGCATGTGCTCGCCGCTTGTTAAACCACCCTCGTTCAAGATCGGCCCATCGGGTGAATTGTCGTCGAAGTCGAAGTTGCTGTAATAGGTCGGCTTGACCTTGGCCGTTCCGAAGAACGAGATGTCCGCCATCGCCGGCAGGGCGAACGCCGCCACCAGGATCGCAGCAAGTAAAACAACGAAACTTTTCCTCATCATTCCCCTCCTTGAAGAGATGCGTGCCTGTCTTCCCTCAGATAATCGAGTCTATACAATCTCCTTCCGCTTCCCCCTCCTGCCATCACCTCCTTTCATTTCCGGTTCGTACTTCCCCTTCCCCCCAGGCAGGGAACTCCTATGGTACACAAAAAAAACCGTGTTTTTTTCCGACCTGAATACCATCCATCCCCTTACTTGTCAACAGTTTTTACGAATAGGGGAAACCCTGGTCCCGGGTGCTAACGGATCTGGAACAGCACCAGCCGGCTGATCCCACCCTTTACCACGCCGTCGGGCTGCTCGATGAGTGAGGCGATCGCCATCCCCCCCCCTTTAAGGGGTGATGGGGAGAGGAAGTCCGCCGCCGAGTAGACGCGATCCCCCTTCCGGGTTCCGGCCTTCTCGATCAATTCCCCCCCGTCCCATTGCAGAAGAACGAGGCGGGTGGTCTTGCTGGAAAATTCCAGGTTGACGAAACCTTCTTTCGCCGCCGGAACCAGGACCAGCGGCTTTCCATCCGGCCCCCGGGAAACGCGGGCCGCCTTCCTGACGTAATACCTGGTTTTCCCCTGGCGGGGCAGATAGATCCCCCACTCGAAGGAATCCCCCGACCATCCGTAGTCCGCTTCGGTCTTGTATTCGGTCTTACCATCCGCGGCAAGAATCCGCAGATTGTCGTTCTTGTCCGTGTAGATCCATTTCCACTCTTCCCCGATCTTAGCCGAGGAAAGGCCCAGGATGCCGGAGGAAAGAGGCGCACGCAACGTGTCCGCCGGAAGCGCCTCCCCCATCCGGAGGGTCTTCCCGTCCCAGAGCATGGCGTACAGCTTGCCATGGAAGGGGAAATCGTCTCCACGCTGCTGGCCCGCCACAACCTCCTTCCCCTTCCAGTCCGGGAGGAGAACGAGGAAATAGGGAAGGCGGTCGGCGATCTTTTCGTAGGTTTCCCCTTTTTTCTTAAGGACCTGCGACCGGAGGTTCTCCCCGTCGATACCTGTCACCACGAGTTCTTTCGCCCCGTCCCCGTCGAGGTCGACCGCCTCGAGGTTCAGGATATGGTCCGATATTCCTTCCGTAATCCGGCCGATGGGAAGGATCTCCTTCCCGCTCACCCGGTACAGGTATATTCCTTTCCTGCCGTAGGCGATCACCCCGCCGTTCCCCTCGGAATCCACGTCGCCCGACACGACCCCGTGCAGCTCATCGGTGATCCTGCCGGATTCCACGACCTTCTCCATGGCGGAGGGTTCCCAGGCCGGAACGGTTGCGGGCAAGGCAGCGGCCGATGGAGGGGAAGCGGGCGCCGGCGGTGGCGGCAAAACCGCCGCCTGCGTCCCCGCGGGCAGGGCCGGGACCGGGACTGCGGGAGGGGAAACCGGAGGGGTAGCCGACGGGGGCGGCGGATAGGCCCTCACCGTCGCCTTGACCCCGAACAACTTCTCCGAGATGTCCGCGGCAAGGTCGCCCAGTCGCGGGATGATCTCGTTCTCGGTGGCGGCCGCGGCGAAGAACGCGCCGGCCGGCTGTCCCGTGGCAAGGTCTTTTACGGTGATGTCGATGCTGTAC
>JBAUKK010000299.1:0-7015 GCA_049577645.1 Candidatus Deferrimicrobiaceae bacterium | reverse complement strand
ACCGGGGGCTCCGCAGGAGGTGCTCCTCGTTCTCGACGCGACCAACGGCCGGAACGCGATCGCCCAGGCGAAAACGTTCCGGGAGGCTACCGGGGTCACCGGCATCGTGCTCACAAAGCTGGACGGCACCGCGAAGGGGGGGGTGATTCTCTCGGTCACGAAGGAAACCGGCCTCCCCCTCCGGTACGTCGGGGTGGGAGAATCGGTCGACGACCTGAGGCCTTTTGATGCCGCAGGTTTCGCCTCCGCGCTTTTCTGATATTCTCCTTTTCTGATGGATGTCTGACCCGCCGCAGGGATTACCGAACCGGCCGGACGACCGGCCTTCGGCATTGATTCCGCCCGGGCGACGAGGTATCGTACATTGTCGAAAAAACCCTGACTGGCGGGCCCCGGAATGTCCGCTCCCGTCGTGGGGAAAAGCATTAAGGGGCGACTCCCGGGAAACGATACGCATACGGAGGAGGGGAACAGGCACATGGTGGAATCGTCATTTTCGGTGATCGAAAAAAAGATCTCGGACCTGGCCGCCTTGGTGGTAGCGTTGAAGAAGGACAAGACTACCCTGGCGGCCCAGCTGGAGAAAAAAGAGGCCGAAGTCAAGGAGTTGACGAACAAGATCGCCGGACTGACCTCGGAACGGAACCAAATCCGCGACAAGGTGGAAACGATCCTGGCCCGGATCGAAAGCATTGAGTTATAGTGATCGGGTCGTATCGTTGTATAATTGAAGGGGTGAGGAGATGGGCGGCCGGTTCAATGTGAATATCGCCGGATACGCGCTCACCATTACGACGGAGCGCTCGGCGGAACACATGGAGCGCCTGAGCGAACTCCTGAACGAGAGGGTTCGGGAGGTCCAGAAGACGGGCGGAACGTCCAACTATCTTCACGTGATTCTGGTGGCGGCCATGAAGCTCGGGGACGATATTCTCGAGCTTCGCGAGGAGCTTGAAAAGGAAAAAGGGCGTTTTGAGGAGAAGAGCCAGGACCTTCTGGCGGTGCTGGACAAGGCATTGAAGTAGGAAGGCAAGGCAGGCGGCCCCTGCCGTGTGCGTGATTGGCGGAAGTGTTTGAGCCAACACGAAGAGAACGGGATCCCTTCCTGGCGCCGGTGAGCATGCCCCTGTACGGGGAAGCCTGAAAGCGCCAACCCAGGGAGCCCACCTGGTGAGAGCCAGGTTCAACTCGGCTGCCGACACGGCAAAGCGCAGGGGCTTTTCCGCACAATCGGCGGGCGCCGGCCGTTCACATAGATTCGGGCGACAGGGGTACGGGTTGCATATGTTCGACTACGAATAAGGAATGATCGGTGTTTCGATAGACTGCAACCTCAAGCGGATCCGGGCCTTCCCCGCCGGGTTCTCGCCTTATTCGCGGTTCCTGTCTCCCAGCAGAACTCCCTAGTCGGAAGGACGATTCATGTTCGTCGGAGAGCGAAAGGCGCTTCTTCGCCTGAACGAACGGAGACGCGTGGGTTCCGCAGAACCGGACCGTGAGCGAGCGGAGAAAAGCCTCCTGGTGCAGGAGCGCTTTCAGTCGGCCTTTCCCGCAACGTCCGGGCAGAAGATCGCCTTGTATTCGGCGGTTCGCGGGGAGGTCGGAACCGACCGGATCCGCGAACGTTGCCTTGCCGCGGGCGCTTGGCTCTATTATCCCCGTTTGAGTGAAGACGACAACCTCACCTTCTTCCGGCACGAGGAGAACGACGGCTGGGAGCGGGGGAGATTCGGGATCCGGGAGCCCCGTATCGTCCCGGGCGGGGAAGGGATTCGGAAAGGGTTCGACCTGGTCGTCGTTCCCGGCTTGGCGTTCGATACGGCCGGGCGAAGACTGGGGCAGGGCCACGGCTACTACGATCGTTTTCTCTTCGCCCTCGGCGGGACGGCGGTGACGGTGGGGCTTGCCTTTTCCTGGCAACTGGTACCCGAGGTCCCCGTCGATGTATGGGACGTTCCCGTCAGCGCGGTAATCACGGAAAGCGGCGTCGTGGGGCGGGGCATAAATATGGATGCGGTATGAGGGAGGAATCCTTTGGATACGACCATGATCGTCATCGTCGTCCTTTCGATATTCGTGGCTGGTCTTATGTTCGTGGTGTTTTCCCTGCTGTCGAAGAAGAAGTCCGCGGAAGACCGGGCCCGGGAGGCCGCGGCCAAGGCCGAGGAGATCCTCAAGGCCGCAAGAAAGGAAGCCGAGAACACCCTCAAGGAGGCGGTGCTCCAGGCAAAGGATTACCAGCTCCAGGTGAAGCTCGATTTCGAGCGGGATACCCGCGAGCGGAAGAACGAGATCAGCCAGCTCGAAAAGCGCCTCCTGCAAAAGGAGGACGTGCTCGACCGGAAGACGGAAGCCCTCGAGACTCGCGCGCAGGAGTTCGGGAAGAGGGAAAAGGAACTTGACGAGCAGGAGCACAGGCTCGAGCGCGGGAACGTCGAACTCCAGGAGATCATCCGCGGGGCGAAAGAGAATCTCGAACGGATAGGGGGGGTGACGGCCGAGCAGGCGAAGGCCGAACTCGTGGAGATGGTCTCGAATGAGGCCAAACTCGAGGCCGGGAAGAAGATTCGCGCGATCGACGAGGAGTTCAAGGAGGAGGCGGGCCAGAAGGCGAAGAAAATGATCGCGCTGGCCGTCCAGCGGTACGCGGCCGACTATGTTACCGAGCGCGTCGTGACGGCGGTTCCGCTTCCCTCGGAGGAGATGAAGGGGAGGATCATCGGGAGGGAGGGCCGGAACATCCGCGCATTCGAGGCGGCGACGGGGATCGACGTCATCATTGATGACACGCCGGAGGCGGTCATCCTGTCGGGGTTCAATCCCGTACGCCGCGAGGTCGCCAGGATCGCCCTCACGCGCCTGGTCCAGGACGGACGCATCCATCCCGCGCGGATAGAGGAAACGGTAGAGAAGGTGACGAAAGAAGTGGAGGAGATCATCCGGGAGGCAGGGGAACAGGCCCTGTTCGACCTGGGGCTTCACGGCATCCACCCCGAACTGGTCAAGCTCATCGGGAAACTCAAGTATCGGACATCCTACGGCCAGAACATCTACGCCCACTCCATCGAAGTGGCGTTCCTCTGCGGGATGATCGCTTCCGAGCTGGGGCTGAACGCAAAGATCGCCAAGCGGGCGGGGCTTCTGCACGATATCGGCAAGGCGGTGGACCACGAGGTCGAGGGGCCGCACGCACTGATCGGCGCGGATCTGTGCAAGAAGTACGGCGAGCCCGCCCGGGTCATTCACGCGATCGCCGCCCACCACGAGGATGAGTCCCCGCGGGACGTCCTCCCCATTCTCGTCCAGGCCTCCGACGCGCTTTCCGGGGCCCGGCCGGGGGCGCGCCGGGAGATGCTGGTCAACTATCTCAAGCGGCTCGAGGACCTGGAAAAAATCGCGAAGTCGTTCGCGGGCGTGGAGAAATCGTATGCCATCCAGGCCGGCCGGGAGGTGCGCATCATCGTCGACAACAGCAAGATATCCGACGATGTGGCCACCATGCTCGCAAGGGACATCGCGAACAAGGTCGAGGCCGAACTGTCTTACCCCGGACAGATCCGCGTCACCGTGATCCGCGAGACGCGCGCCGTGGAATACGCCCGCTAGGGACGGTCCTGGATGAGGGCTTGGCAGAACCGCAAAGGGACCGCAGTCACACAGCAGAGGGTGATTGATCCACCGGGGAGGCCAGGACAGTCCCTGGTTTTAAGATAATGTGGGTTCTCTTTCTCGGCGACGTCGTCGGCAAGCCCGGCAGAAGGGCGGTGCGGGAATATCTCTCCCGGATCCGCTCCCGCCGGGACGTCGATCTGGTCATCGCCAACGGAGAGAACGCGGCGGGGGGGGTCGGAGTGACCGCGCCGGTGGTCCGCGAACTCTTTGATGCGGGAGTGGACGTCCTGACGGGAGGAAACCATACCTGGGACAAGCGGGAGGGGCTCCCGCTCGTGCAGGACGAGGAGAAGGTCCTCCGTCCCGCGAATTACCCTCCGGGCGTGGACGGACGCGGGTGGGGCGTATTCCGTGGACGGAGCGGGTCCCCGTATGTGGTGGTCTCCCTGATAGGGAGGGTATTCATGGGGCAGTACGACTGCCCCTTTCGGTGGATGGACGATACGCTGCCGGAAATGAAGGGGCATGCCGCCGCGGTCATCGTCGACTTCCACGCGGAGGCGACCTCGGAGAAGCGGGCGATGTCGTTCCACCTCGACGGGAGGGTCTCCGCGGTCGCCGGCACCCACACCCACATCCAGACCGTGGACGCGCAGGTCACGCCCGGCGGGACCGGATACATCACCGACGCCGGGATGTGCGGCCCCGCGAATTCCGTGATCGGGATGGATTCCGGCGACGTTTTGCGGCGGTTTCTCACCCAGGTCCCGACCCGGTTCGAGGTGGCCTCCGGCGAGGCGGAGGTGGCCGGCGTCTTCTTCGAGATCGCCCCGGAGACCGGGACGTGCCGTGGCGCGGAGGCGTTCGTGATGAGGGAAACCATGATGAGGAACCGGGAAACATGGACGCGATTCTGACGTCGCTCAGGCGCGGTACGGTCGACCTCATTTCCGCGGAGGAGCTCGGCGGAAAGCTCCGGCGGGCGCAGAGGGAGAAGAGACCCCTTCGCGTGAAGGCGGGGTTCGACCCGACCGCCCCCGACCTGCACTTGGGGCACACGGTTCTCATTCAGAAGCTGAAGCATTTCCAGGAGGCCGGGCATCAGGTGGTGTTTCTCATCGGGGACTTCACGGGGATGATCGGCGACCCCACGGGGAAGGTCGAGACTCGCAAACCCCTTACGCGGAAGGACGTGGAACGAAACGCCGAAACCTACCGGGAGCAGATCTTCAAGATCCTCGATCCGGAGAAGACCGAGGTCCGGTTCAACTCCGAGTGGCTTTCCCCGCTGCCGATCGAGGAAATGGTCCGGATTGCCGCCCAGATGACGGTGGCCCGGATGCTGGAGCGCGACGATTTCCGACGGCGCTACGAGGAGGAGCGCCCGATTTCGATACACGAGTTTCTCTATCCCCTCCTCCAGGGATACGATTCGGTCGCCCTGCGGGCGGACGTGGAGCTGGGGGGCACCGACCAGAAGTTCAACCTCCTCGTGGGGCGCGATCTCCAGCGGGTCTGGGGGCAGGAGCCTCAGGTCGTCATCACGACGCCGCTCCTCGAAGGTCTGGACGGCGTGAACAAGATGAGCAAGAGCCTGGGGAACTATGTGGGGATCACGGAAGGACACGACGCGATCTTCGGGAAGATGATGTCGATCTCGGACGAACTCATGCTCCGGTACTACGAGCTGCTGTCGGATATCTCTGTGGACGAACTGGGGCGGCTCAAAAAGGGAATCGCGGACGGTTCACGACACCCGATGGAGGCCAAGGTGGCGCTGGCCCGGGAGATCGTCGCTCGCTTCCACGGCGCGACGGCCGCGAAGAGGGCGGAAGAAGGGTTCCGGAATAGGTTCTCGCGGAAGGAATTTCCCGGGGATGCCCGACGCGTACCCGGCAGTGCGCTATCCGGGAAGACCGACCTGGCATCGGTTGTCTCCACGGTTTCCCAATCCTTCCGGTCGAAAGCGGCGGCCCGTCGCCTCATCGAGCAGGGGGGGCTGGAAATCAACGGGGAGCGGGCGTGCGATCCATCCGGAGAGATTTCACCGGGCGGCGAAATCCGCTTGAAAATCGGGAAGAAAGAGTTCGTCATCGTCGCGTTCGACTGAAGGTTGGGGCGCCCTGATTTTTTTCTTGCCCCCGTCGGGGAAATGGGCTATATTTTTGCCTCGCGTTAAGCAACGCCATTGGCAACCCTCCCGTATCTTCCGGCAGGAAGCCCCGTTGTTTTGCGGTTGGTACCCGCGGTATAATACTGGCTGGGATTATGCGTATTGGTCTTGACAGGCGAAGTCGTTTTTTATATATTGCTTAGTCCCCCCCGCTCATCGGGGGCGGGCCAATTTCCAGACCGGATCTTTGAAAACTGAACAGGGAATGCGAGGCGTGAATCGGATCTTCGTCTTTTCCGCTATTTGTTTCAAGTGGAGAGTTTGATCCTGGCTCAGAACGAACGCTGGCGGCGTGCCTAACACATGCAAGTCGAGCGCGAAAGGGGGGGCAACTCCCCGAGTAGAGCGGCGCACGGGTGAGTAACGCGTGGGTAACCTACCTCCGGGCGGGGGATAACCACTCGAAAGGGTGGCTAATACCGCATGAGACCACGGGGTCCTCGGATCCTGGGGTTAAAGGTGGCACCGGCTTGCCGGTGCTGTCACCTGGTGATGGGCCCGCGTACGATTAGCTAGTTGGTAGGGTAACGGCCTACCAAGGCTGCGATCGTTAGCTGGTCTGAGAGGATGACCAGCCACACTGGAACTGGAACACGGTCCAGACTCCTACGGGAGGCAGCAGTGAGGACTATTGCGCAATGGGGGAAACCCTGACGCAGCAACGCCGCGTGGGTGAAGAAGGCCTTCGGGTCGTAAAGCCCTTTCGGACGGGACGAACGCTCCGCGGGGATAATCCGCGGAGTCTGACGGTACCGTAGGAAGAAGCACCGGCTAACTCCGTGCCAGCAGCCGCGGTAATACGGAGGGTGCAAGCGTTGTTCGGAATTACTGGGCGTAAAGCGCGTGTAGGCGGCCTGGTAAGTCAGATGTGAAAGCCCTCGGCTTAACCGGGGAAGTGCATCTGAAACTGCCTGGCTTGAGTACGGGAGAGGGAGGCGGAATTCCCAGTGTAGAGGTGAAATTCGTAGATATTGGGAGGAACACCGGTGGCGAAAGCGGCCTCCTGGACCGATACTGACGCTGAGACGCGAAAGCGTGGGGAGCAAACAGGATTAGATACCCTGGTAGTCCACGCTGTAAACGATGGGCACTAGGTGTGGGGGGTATCCACTCCTCCCGTGCCGCAGCTAACGCATTAAGTGCCCCGCCTGGGGAGTACGGCCGCAAGGCTAAAACTCAAAGGAATTGACGGGGGCCCGCACAAGCGGTGGAGCATGTGGTTTAATTCGA
>JBAUKK010000298.1:0-2563 GCA_049577645.1 Candidatus Deferrimicrobiaceae bacterium | reverse complement strand
TTACGGTCCTGGATCTGCGTCAGGAGGACGTCGTTGCCAAGGCAAAGGAATATGGCATCGGGAGCGTCCCCGCCGTCGCGATTGACGGGAATCTCGCCGGTTGCTGCTCGGGCCGGGGGCCCAATATCGCCACGCTGAAAACCGCGGGGCACGGGAAGCCCATCGCATAACCAGTGCGGGGACCAACTGCATCCTAAGTACAGGGAGCCGAAGGAGGTTGGCAGGGTGGCGCTGACCATCGGACAGATAGCAAAACAGTGCGAGATCGGCGTCGAGACGATCCGGTTCTATGAGAGAAAAGGGCTCATCCCCGCTCCACCCCGGAGGGATTCCGGATATCGACAATTTCCTCCGGAAACGATCGCGAGGATTCACTTTATCCAGCGGGCGAAGGAACTTGGTTTCTCCCTCACGGAGATCCGCGGCATCCTGTCGCTGCGCGTCAACCGTACCACCTCCTGCGGTGAGGTCAAGCGCCGCGCTGAGCTGAAGATCTCCGAGATCCGGGAGAAAAAGAAGACGCTCGAACGGATGGAGAAGGCGCTCGCCCGGATGACGGCCGCCTGCCGGGGGCGGGGCCCGACCGGGCAGTGCCC
Organism: Candidatus Deferrimicrobiaceae bacterium; assembly: GCA_049577645.1. GTDB lineage: Bacteria > Desulfobacterota > Deferrimicrobia > Deferrimicrobiales > Deferrimicrobiaceae > CSP1-8. The sequence goes on along the minus strand of JBAUKK010000298.1, from coordinate 1,967 downwards.
CATCCTCGAGGCCCTGGAGGACGAGAAGGGTTGAGGTGGCGGGACCCGGCCCCGGCATCCCCGAATCCACGATCGGGGCAGGAGGAAAGGAAGGATAAGGAGGCACCCATGAAACGGAGGAAAAACGGAGATTCCGGAGCACCGAAATGGGGGCTGGTCGGTGCGCTGACATCCGCATTCGGCGCTTCCGCCTGCTGCCTGGGACCCCTCGCGATCCTGACGCTTGGCATCGGCGGAGCATGGGCAGGACAACTCGCAGCGATGGAAAGATACAGGCCGTTGTTTTCGGTGGCAAGTTTTCTCTTTCTCGGCCTGGCGTTCCATCGGGTCTACCGTAGAAACAGGAAAGATGCCTGTGCGGCCGGGGAAGCCTGCCACCCGTATGGAAAACGAAAGGGACGGATCGCGGTCTGGCTGGTCGCCGCCCTCGTCATTTTGCTGTTCTCCTTCCCTTACGCCTTGCCGTTCCTGGTTGCAGGCGGGTAGGAAACCGATGAGGGTAGACGTGCTCTACTTTGAGGGGTGTCCGAACCACGATGGCGCCGCGCAAATGGTGAGGCGGGTCCTGGACAGGGAGGAAATCCGTGCCGAAGTCAGGACGATCGAGGTGCCGGATCCCGAAACCGCCCAGGCCTTGGGATTTCTCGGCTCCCCGTCGATTCGGGTGAACGGTACGGACATCGAAGACGGCAGGAAGGACGATCCTCCGTTCTATGGGTGCCGCACGTACACAACGCAGGGAAAAACGGCCGGGCTTCCACCCGAGGATTGGCTCACGGCCGCGCTGTGCCGGCATGCAGGGCAGGCATCCCTCTAGCAGAGAGATTCCCGCAGCAACCGGAGTACCTCCTCCAGTTCCTCCCGGGTCGTCGTCCGGCCGAGGCTGAACCGGACCGCGCCCATCCCCTCTCCGAGCGGGACCCCCATGGCGGCCAGCACCGGGGAAAGGGTGACCGAACCGGCGTGGCAGGCAGAGCCCGTGGAGGCGGCGACTCCCGGAAGGGAGGCCAAGACCTCCGAGCCAATGCGCCCGATGAAGTTGACGTTCAGCGTGTTGGGCAGGCGCTCCGACGGGTGGCCGTTGAGGGTCACCCTCCTCCCGAAGATATCCTTTAGTCCCTCCCAGAACTGGTCACGCAGGGCCTTTACCCGGGGGATGCCCGCCCACTCCCGGGCCGCGGCGCAGGCAGCTCCCAGCGCCACGGCGAGGAGCACATTCTCGGTCCCCGCGCGCCGTCCCCCTTCGTGCCCTGCCCCGTGTATGAAGGGCTCGATCCGCGTCCCCTCCCGGATGTAGAGAGCCCCGATCCCCTTGGGGGCGTGCACCTTATGGCCCGCAACGGAGAGCAGGTCCACTCCCAGATCGTCCACGCCGGTCGGAATCTTCCCAACGGTCTGTGCCGCATCGGTATGGAAGGGGATTCCCACCCCGCGGGCGATCTTCGCGATCTCGGGAATCGGCTCGACCGTCCCCACCTCGTTGTTGGCGTGCATCACGGTGATCAGGATGGTGCGCGGAGTAATGGCCTTCCTTACGTCGTCCGGGTCGACCATTCCGAACCCGTCCACGGGAAGGACGGTCACCCTCGCGCCAAGCGATCTTTCCAGGAACCGGCACGGCTCGATCGTCGCCGGATGCTCCACCGCCGTGGTGACGATGTGGTCCCCCCTGTCCTGGTTCGCGAAAAAGATCCCCTTGATCGCGTGGTTGTTCGCCTCACTTCCCCCACTCGTGAACACCACCTCCGACGGGTCGCAGCCCAGGATCCCCGACACCTGGCCCCGCGCGTTCTCCACAGCATCTTTCGCGGGCGTCCCCGCCCAGTGGAGACTCGACGGGTTCCCGTAATGCTCCGCGAGAAACGGGCGCAACGCCTCGATTGCCTCGGGGGCGATCGGCGTGCTCGCGTTGAAGTCGAGGTAGATTCGGCGGCTCACGCTGTTTTCCCCCTTTTTCTCCCTTGTAT
>JBAUKK010000297.1:0-2056 GCA_049577645.1 Candidatus Deferrimicrobiaceae bacterium | reverse complement strand
CCACTCTCGCTCCACAGGCCGCTTCGGGGAACCCCCCGCATCGCCTGCGGGTCCCCTGTGGCTTTGCCGCGGTCGCCCGATTCCAGGGCGGGGCGACGCCCGGAGGGCAGGAGAAAGGGTTACCGGGTCGCGTCGAATCGGGGATAATAATGGGAAACTTCGTGTGGCGGAGGTAAAAACCGCTTGTCCCTGTTCCTCATCACCGTCTTAGCGATCTACGGAAGCGTTCACGCCTATGCGCTTTTCAAGGCGAAATCGGCGCTCGGGTTCGGGTGGGGGACAGCGGCCGCCATCGTCCCGGTCCTCATCGCGTTCACCTTCGCCCCGCTGATCATCTATTTCCTCGGGAAGCACGGGATGGAGGGGGCAGCCCGGGCCGCCTCCTGGGTCGGGTACACCTGGGCGGGGCTTCTCTTCTTCTTCCTCTGGACGAACCTGGCCGTCGACGCCCTGAACCTCGTCCTCCGCCTAGGCGGCGCAATTTCGGGGAAGGGGGCTTCCGCGCATCTTCTCGCCGGGAAGGGCCGGTTTTTCGGGCTGGTCGCGCTTTGCCTGGCCCTCGGGGCCTACTCGTTCTTCGAGGCCCGGGACATCGGCGTCGAGCGGGTTACGATCCGCACCGACAAACTCCCCGCATCCACCCCTCGCGTTCGCGTCGCGCAGATCTCCGACGTGCACCTCGGCCTGCTCGTGCGCGACACGAAAGCGGAGAAGATCGCCGAGGTGATCCGCCGGGTCGATCCCGACATTCTCGTCTCCACGGGGGACCTGGTGGACGCGGAGATCAACCACCTGGAGGGGCTGGCGGAGATCTTCGGGAAGATCCGCCCCCCCCTCGGAAAATACGCCGTCACCGGGAACCACGAGTTCTACGCCGGCCTCGGCCAGGCGCTCTCGTTCACGAAGCGGGCAGGGTTTTCGGTCCTCCGGGGGGAAGCCGTAACGGCGGGCAACGTCGTGCGGATCGCAGGCGTCGACGACCCCGTGGGCGGTGCGCTCGGCGCGGCCCCCGGCCGCCGGGAGGAGGAGATGCTTGCGGGGAACCCCGGCACGATGTTCACGATCCTGCTCAAGCACCGGCCCCGGGTGGCGGATGGGTCACGGGCGCTGTTCGACCTGCAGCTGTCCGGCCACACGCACAAGGGGCAGATCTTCCCGTTCCGCTACGTGGTCGGGCGCCCCTACCCCAACCTGTCGGGGCTGTATCCCCTGGGAGGATCCTTCCTGTACACCAGCCGCGGGACGGGGACATGGGGGCCCCCGATGCGGTTTCTCTCCCCCCCCGTCGTGACGGTCATCGACATCGTGCGCGCCGGGGTGCCCGGCGCCTGATCCATGAAGCCCTTCCTTTTTGTCACCGACCTTCACGGGAACCGCCGAAAATACGATCAGGCCCTGGCCCTGGCCGTCGAGACCGGCGCCTGGCTGGTCGTAAACGGCGGCGACATGTACCCCCACGGCCGGGTGTACGGGGACCAGGAGCGGTTTCTCCGGGAATTCCTCGATCCCCACTTCGCGAGGTACCAGGAGGCGGGGATCCGGCACTTCGGGTTTCCCGCCAACGACGACCTCCGCGTGCACGATCCGCTGTTCGACGAAATCTGCTCGCGGTATCCCCTGGTGGAAAACCTCGCCGGGCGGATCGTCCCGGCGGGCCCGTACGAATTCGTCGGCTTCAATCTGGTGCCCGATTTTCCCTTCCGGCTCAAGGACCGGGCGCGGATGGACGCTCGCGAATTCGTCTTCCCGGCGCAGTTCGGCGTCGGAATTCTCTCCCGGCACGGCGGATGGGAGGAAATCCCCGACTGGAAGGCGTACGCGCAGACGCTTCCCACGATCGAGGAGGAACTGGCCGCGCTTCCCAAACCGGACGACCCGGACCGCGCCGTCTACGTGATCCACGGCCCTCCCGCGGGGATGGGGCTGGACGTCGTCCGGGGCGGGCAACCGGTGGGTTCCCCCGCCACCACCCGGTTTCTCGAGACGGTCCGGCCGCGCCTGTCTCTCCACGGCCACATCCACGAGTCCCCGGAGGAAAGCGGCGTCTGGATGAGCC
>JBAUKK010000296.1:0-4764 GCA_049577645.1 Candidatus Deferrimicrobiaceae bacterium | reverse complement strand
CCTCAACACGCAGGTCGTCGGGTCGAAGGAGCGTCCCGTCTACGTCATGGTTCTGGAGGTGGACATCCCGGACGAGGTCGACATGAAGGATATGGACGTGGTATTCGACGGGATCAAGAAGGAACTCGGCGTGTCCATTTCGGTGCGCCCCATTGAGACATTGGAGCTGTGACAGGCGTCCCGCATGGCGATCCTTCCGATCCTGCAGTTCCCGGACCCCCGGCTCAAGGAAACGTCCGCCCCCGTGACGGGGGTGACCGCCGAGGTCTCCGCGTTCATCGATGACCTTCTGGAGACGATGCGCGAATCCCCGGGGTGCGTCGGCATCGCCGCGCCGCAGGTCGGGATGTCAAGCCGCATCATCGTGGTCGACGTCTCCGCCCACCGGCGGGGCGGCCAGGAGGAGAATCACGGCCTTCTCGTGCTGGTCAATCCCGAGATCCTCGCCAGGGGAGGGAAGCAGCTCGTCCGGGAGGGGTGCATGAGCGTGCCGGACTATACCGCGAACGTGCAGCGCGCCCAGTGGGTTCTGGTGGACGCGCTCGACAGGGGGGGGAAGCAGACCATCCTCGAGGCCATCGGGTTCGAGGCGGTCGCCATCCAGCACGAGGTGGACCACCTGGACGGGTATCTGTTTCTCGACCGGGTATCCTCCATCAAGACCGACCTGTTCCGGCGGAAACGCTATCGCTGAATTCCGGTCGCTCCCGCCGCCCCGGGCGTTGCAAAGCGATCTACAGGGAAGGTGCCATGGAAAAAGGGAAATATTGCGTCAATTGCGGGACCTCCATCGATGCCCGGGCGGAGATCTGCCCCGGTTGCGGCGTGAGACAACCGTCCCTCAGGCGTCCGGGAAAGATCGGCAGGCGGGTCGCCGCCGCGATCTTCGCCATTCTCCTCGGCAGTTTCGGGGTCCACCGGTTCTACCTCGGGCAGACAGGATGGGGAATCCTGTACGTGCTCTTCTGCTGGACGCTCATTCCCGCGCTGGCGGGACTGATCGAGGGAATCCTGTACCTGACGATGTCCGATGAGGAATTCGAAGCGAAGTACGGACGCTAGCGCACCGTCTCGAAAATATCTTGGCATTCGCGCGCCGCTGCATCCGCGCCGGCTTCGTTACGCTCCTTAATGCGGTATACGGAAGAGGCAATGCGAGTCTCAACCGTTGATGAACGGGGAGAAGCAAGGATTTAGCGGCTTACGGGATCGGGATGGACGCTGCCGGAGGGGGAGAGACCGGAATCTTCGGAGAGGGTCGTAACCGGTCTGGCGGCGGCATCGGCCGATCCGGCGACCGGCTCCTTCTCGCCGGGGACGTGCTTCAGGGCACGGAAGATGCCCTCCAGTTTTTCCTGGTTTCCTTGGTCCTTATTCAGCTCCCCCTGGATCTCCCCCATAAGATCAAAGGCATTTCCGAGGGAGACCCCTTCGGGACCTTCCCGGATCACCAGGGACTTGTGCCGTTCGACGATATCCCCCATGTCGGCGCGCATTTTGACCGCTCTCCCCCCGTTCTTCGCGGGAGGAGTGAGGGCCCCGCGTCTCGTATCGTCGCCCGCGGTCATCTTCCGTACGGTTTTCCCGGAGATTTCGAGAACCGGGACCGCTTTCGTCCCGTTCCCGGACCGGGAGACCTCGACCCAGGCCCTGCTGCCGTCGTCGCCCGAAAAAATCGGGATGGGGGCCGGCCTGTCTTCGGCCTGCCCAAGAGTGGCGGACAGGCATAGGATCGTCGCGATGCGGACCATACGTAACGCCGGTCTCCCCGTCAATTTCCATCCTCCTCCCGTATTCCTCCGTACCGGAAGTACCTCTGCCCATACGGAGAGAAACAGGAAACGTGCCAGGGGATGGAAGGCTGTTTTCCGTAACGGGCGCGGGGGCATTCCCGAATTCCCGATAACGGACCAAGTGCACATCCGTTATCTGTCGCCGGTCGGCGTTACATTTTCTTCCGTTGTTGTCCCCCTTAAGCACCCGGGCGTGCCGGACGTGGCAGGCGGAACGCTTCCCTGGCGACGGGGAAGGCGTACAATAGGATTATGGGCAACAGACGACACAGATGCCGAAGGACCCTTGTGAGGAAGGAGCGAAAGCGATGATCAAAGTGAAGACGTTTTCGTCCCAGCTGAAGATTTTCCATACCCGCAACGAGCTGCTTGCGCTGGACCAGGTCGTGAACGATTTTGTCGTTTCTCAGGGAATCCGGAAGGTGATTTCGGTGAGTGACACCGTTACCACCGGGGAGAAAGGGGAGGCGATCGGCGTCATCCGGGTTGTCGCCTACGAGGAGCCCGCCGCGGGAGGGAGGGAAAAGGCTCTCGGAAAGATGGAGCGGAAGCTCAATGATTGGGGCGACGAGGTGGAGAGGCTTCGCGGAAAGGCCGACAGGCTCGGGTCGGAGGCGAGGGAGAAATTCCAGGAACAGGCAGAAGAGCTGCGCGCCAAGCAGGAATCGGCACGGCAGAAACTTCAGGAGTTGAGGAAAGCCGGCGGGGAGGCGTGGGAGGATCTGCAGGCGGGGGCGGAGGCCGCCCTGGACGATCTGAAAAAGACGTTGGAGAAGGCTGTTAAAAAATGGAAAAGGTAACGTTGGCTCCCGCTGCGGGACGGGGTTTGCGGCTCGCGGGGATCTTTTGTCTGGTCATCGTGCTCGGGATTTCTGTCTTTCCCGCGGCCGCATCATCGGCGGATGTATCCGAACTGATCGAAAGAGCCAACAAGGGGGAGGCCGAGGCCCAGACCGCACTGGCCGAGATGTATCGGAAAGGGGAAGGGGTTCCGAAAAACGACGCGGAAGCGGCAAAGTGGTACCGCAAGGCGGCGGAGCAGGGGGTTCCGGAAGCCCAGGTGAATCTCGGGTTGATGCAAGCCAACGGGCAGGGGGTCCCGAAAAATTACGGCGAGGCCGTGGAGTGGTTCAGCAAGGCCGCCGAGCAAGGGGAGGCAAAAGCGCAGCACGGCCTGGGAGTGATGTACCACAACGGTTTCGGTGTGGAGCGGGACGACGGCGAGGCGATGAAGTGGTTCCGCAAAGCGGCAGAACAGGGGTATTACAAGGACCAATAGCGTCGGGCTGCCGACAGATTCCTGCCGGATACATCCCCGTTTTGCCGCAAGCCACGAAGTCGCAGTATACCAAACGCATCGCGCCGGGGCATGGGTGGAATCCCCGTTTTCAGGCGATGGCCAGCGTTTCCTTTCGGTGCGTCCGCAGGTAATTCTCCACGTCGCGCAGATGGAAGAGGAGCGTGTTTTCCAGCCAGACCCCGGGGAGTTCCCGGCTTACCGCCAGGGTCTGGACATGCAGTCTGGAAAGGCTTAGCATTTTCGCCACCTCGCCCGCGGAAAGCAACTGCATGGCACCAGGTTCCCGTTCACCGTCCCGTTGCATCGCTTCATGCCCTCCTGGTCAGGTCTTTCCCCATAAAAATTTAAAGCAAAATCGATGCCAGGCAAAAAAACGGTATAAATTGTTATAAAGAATAATGTTTGCATGAAAAGATGCCGTATCTTGGTGAAATCAGGGAGAATAATATAAGAAAAATATTTGCCCTTGTAGGGCAATTCCTGCCTATTGCACTCCCGTGAGAATACGATTTCGGGAACCTGCCGCTTCCCGCCGGCCGTGCGAGACGTTACCATACCGGTATGATTCGCGTTACGGAGACAATCCTCCTCCCGGAAGGCGAGATGCGGGAAAGTTTCATCCGCTCCTCGGGCCCCGGCGGGCAGAACGTCAACAAGGTGGCAACCGCGGTCCAGCTTCGATTCGATGTCCGCAATTCCCCGTCTCTTCCCGATCCGGTTCGCGAACGTCTGGTTCGGTTGGCGGGAAGGCGAATGACCGGCGAAGGCGTCCTGATCATCGAAGCCCGCCGGTTCAGGACCCGGGAGCGCAACCGGGAGGATGCCAGGGAACGCCTGGCCGGGTTGATCCGCAAGGCTGCCGAGCCCGCCAGGTTCCGCCGGGAAACCCGGCCCACGAGAAAATCAAGGGAACGCAGACTGGAGTTCAAGCATCAACGAAGCAGGGTCAAACAGTCCCGGAAGGGAGTCCCGTCTTCCGAGGCCTGATTTTTAGAAAACCGGAAGGAGCGACGGTTCCGGCGAATCGTAACGAAGAACCCGGGGATCCGATTCGCTCCCGGATGAGGAGGAAAGTGATGCGGCGGTTTTATCACATGAGCGTTGTCGCGTTGTTGTTGATGCTTCCTGCGGCGGTCCCGGCGGGAACGTGGGAACTGGATCCCGCACACACGGCGGTCCATTTCAAGGTGCGCCACATGATGGTTTCCAACGTACGCGGTGATTTTGAGAAGGTATCGGGAAATATCACCTACGATCAGGACGACATCTCCCGGTCTTCGGCGGACATCACGATCGACGCCGACTCCATCAACACCCGCGTGGCAAAGCGCGACATGCATTTGAAAAGCCCGGATTTTCTGGATGCGGAGAAGTACCCCCTTCTTGTCTTTAAATCGAAAAAGGTGGAAAGGGCCGGCGAGGGAAAGCTTACGGTAACGGGAGACCTGACGATCCGCGGTGTGACCCGGGAGGTGGTGCTCGACGTCGAGGGGCCGACTCCTCCCATCAAGGACCTCGAGGGAAAGATGCGCGTCGGAGGAACGGCGTCCACGACGATCAACCGGAAGGATTTCGGACTCACGTGGAACAAGGCGATCGAAGCCGGAGGGGTGGTCGTGGGCGAGGAGGTGGAGATCACCATCGACATCGAGGTAGAGCGGGAGGCGTAAC
>JBAUKK010000295.1:0-8385 GCA_049577645.1 Candidatus Deferrimicrobiaceae bacterium | reverse complement strand
TGTCCACTCGCCCCACCATCTCGTCCACCGTGCGGAATCCGAGCTGGGCCATTCGTTCGCGAAGCTCCTGCGCGATGAACCGGAAGAATCGCTCGACATATTCGGGTTTCCCGGTGAAGCGGGCGCGAAGAACCGGGTCCTGCGTGGCGACTCCCACGGGGCAGGTGTTCAGATGGCACTTCCGCATCAGCACGCAACCGAGGGTGACGAGCACCGTGGTGCCGAACCCGAACTCCTCCGCCCCCATCAGCGCCGCGATGGCCAGGTCGCGGCCGGTTTTCAGCTGGCCGTCGGTCTGCACGCGGATCCGGTCGCGCAGCCGGTTGTTGATCAGGGCCTGCTGCGTCTCGGCCAGCCCGAGCTCCCACGGCAGCCCGGCGTGCTTGATGGAGGTGAGCGGGGACGCCCCCGTTCCCCCGTCATGCCCTGAAACCAGCACCAGGTCCGCCTTCGCCTTGGCGACTCCCGCCGCCACCGTTCCCACCCCGACCTCGGAGACGAGCTTGACGGACACGCTCGCCCGGGGGTTCACCGACTTGAGGTCGTAGATCAGCTGCGCGAGGTCCTCGATCGAGTAGATGTCGTGGTGCGGCGGGGGAGAGATGAGGGTCACCCCCTGCGTGGTGTGGCGCACCCGCGCGATCTCCGCGCTCACCTTGTGCCCCGGCAGCTGGCCCCCCTCGCCGGGTTTCGCCCCCTGGGCCATCTTGATCTGGAGTTCGTCGGCGTTGATCAGGTACTCCGTGGTCACCCCGAATCTCCCCGAGGCGACCTGCTTGGTCCGGGAACGCAGGCTGTCCCCGTTCGGCAGGGGGATGTAGCGCGCCGGGTCCTCCCCGCCCTCTCCGCAGTTGCTTCGGCCGCCGAGGCGGTTCATCGCCAGCGCGATCGTCTCGTGGACTTCCGTGCTGACCGATCCGTACGACATCGCCGCGGTGGTGAACCTCCGGGTGATCTGCTCCACCGGCTCGACCTCTTCGAGCGGAACAGGGGTTCCCTTCCGGAACTGGAAGAGGCTGCGCAGCGTCGCGTGCTCCTTCGACTGGTCGTCGATCAGGCGGGTGTACTCCCGGAAGATCTTGGGACTGTCCGCGCGGACGGCGTGCTGAAGCTTGTAGATCGCCTCCGGGTTCCACAGGTGCTTCTCCCCGTCGACCCGCACCTGGAACAGCCCGCCGGGATCCAGCATGCGGCTGGCGATCCCATCCCCTTCATATGCCCGCCGGTGCCTTTCCTGCGTCTCCGCGGCGATCTCGTTAGGGCCGATTCCGCCGATCCGGGAAGCCGTGCCGCAGAAGTACTTGTCCACGAGTTTCCGTCCCAGGCCGACGGCCTCGAAGATCTGGGCCCCGATGTAGCTGCGCAGGGTCGAAATCCCCATCTTGCTCATCGTCTTGAGCAGTCCCTTCTTGATCGCCGTGATGTACGCGTCGATCGCCTCGCCGGGGAGGAGCGGTCTTTCCAGCAACCCGTTCTCCGCCAGATTGCGCACCGTGGAAAAGGCGATGTGGGGACAGATCGCGTTGGCCCCGTATCCGATGAGGAGCGCGTAATGCATCACTTCCCGGGCTTCCCCGGTTTCGATGATGATCGCGGCCTGGGTACGAAGCCCCCTTCGGATCAGGTGGTGGTGCAGGCCCGAGGTGGCGAGCAGGGAAGGGATCGGGGCGAGGGCAGGCCCCATGTTCCGATCCGACAGGATCAGGAAGGTCGCCCCCTCCTTGATGTATTTTTCGGCCAGCACGAAGACGGAGGTCAGGGCCGAGGCCAGGGCCTTCCCGTCTCCGCCAGCGGGGAACAGGATGTCGATTTCCCGCGCGACGATCTCCGGGTGGGAGGCATTGCGCAGTCGCGCCATGTCCTCCGGGGTGAGGATCGGGTGAGGGATCCGGAGCATCCGGCAATGCTCCGGCGACTCGTCCAGCAGGTTCTTCTCCCGCCCGACGAAGCTCCGAAGCGACATCACCAGCTCCTCCCGGAGCGGGTCGATCGGGGGATTGGTGACCTGCGCGAACAGCTGCTTGAAATAGGAGAAGAGCAGTTGCGGGCGGTTGGACAGAACCGCCAGGGCGGAGTCGTCCCCCATGGAACCGACCGCCTCCTGTCCCTGCGAGGCCATCGGAGCGATCACCATCTTCAGGTCTTCCTCGGTGTATCCGAAGGCGATCTGCTTCCGGACCAGGACCTCCGGGTCCTCCGGCGGAATTTCGGGCGGGTTGAACAGCCCCCGCATCTCGATCCGGTTGTCTTTCACCCAGTGGCGGTACGGGCGCTGGCGCGAAATGCGGGACTTGATCTCGTTGTCGGGGACGATCCGCCTCTGCTCCAGATCCACGAGAAACATCTTCCCCGGCTGCAGCCGACCTTTCTGGAAGATCCTGTCGGCCGGAAAGTCCATCACGCCGGTTTCCGAGGCCATCACGATCATGCCGTCGCGGGTGACCGTGTACCGGGCGGGCCGCAGTCCGTTGCGGTCCAGGGTGGCCCCGATGTATCGGCCGTCGCAGAACACGAGAGCCGCGGGGCCGTCCCAGGGCTCCATGATCGAGGAGTGGTATTCGTAGAATGCCCGCTTGTCCTCGCTCATGTGGAACTTGTCCCCGAACGCCTCCGGGACCATCATCATCATGGCGTGGGGAAGGGAGCGCCCCCCCATCACGAGGAGCTCCAGCGCGTTGTCGAAGATCGCGGAGTCGCTTCCCTCCTCGATGATCACGGGCTTGATCTTCTCGAGGTCGGCGCCGAACAGATCCGACTCGATGACCGCCTCCCGGGCGCGCATCCGGTTGATGTTCCCCCGCAGGGTGTTGATCTCCCCGTTGTGCGCGAGGAACCGGAACGGGTGCGCGAGGTGCCACGTGGGAAGGGTGTTCGTGCTGTACCTCTGGTGCACCACCGCAAAGGCGCTCGCAAACGACGGATCGCGCAGGTCGGGGTAGAACGTGGTGAGCTGGGAGCCGGTGAGCAGCCCCTTGTAGACGATGGTGCGCGACGAAAGGCTCGGGATGTAGAACTGGCTGGCGTCGCAGTCGGTCCAGCTGCGCACTTCCTTTTCCACCAGGCGCCGGATGACGAAGAGCTTCCGCTCGTAGGTGTCTTCGGCGATGGATCCGATCGAGAGGAAGCACTGACGGATCGCGGGCTTCGTCATCCGGGCGAGATCCCCGAGGAGGTCCGCATCCACGGGGACCTGCCTCCACCCGAGGACCGGGCACCCTTCCTCCGCCGCCACCCGCTCGAAGGTGTTCACGCACCGGGCGGCCAGGTCTTCGTCCGTCGGAAGGAAGACCAGCCCCGCCGCATACCGTCCGCTGGGCGGAAGAGGAAAACTCAGGTCACGGCATCCGAAACGGAAAAAGGCGTCCGGAATCTGCAGCAGGAGGCCCGCCCCGTCCCCCGTCGCCTTGTCGCCCCCGATCGCCCCGCGGTGCTCGAGATTCACGAGGATCTGAACGGCGTGTTCCACGATGGAATGGTCCGGCTCCGCGGTGATCCGGGCGACGAACCCCACGCCGCAGCTGTCGTGCTCGTAGGCCGGGTCGTACAAGCCGGTCGGTGCCGCGACTCCGGCTGCATTTATGCGAGGAAAGCCTGTATGATTCACCATGGGTTGCCGCCTTATTGTCGAGAACCAGTTCTAATATTATGCCACGGTTTGGGCCGGGACCGGCGTCGACCGGGGAACATAAAATATTAATCGTTCCCGACGAAAATTTCCACCCCGGGGATACACAAATGATCCGCTGTGGCTGGGCCGGGGATGACCCGTTGATGATTTCGTACCACGACGAGGAATGGGGCGTGCCGGTGCGCGACGACCGGAAATTGTTCGAATTTCTCGCCCTGGAGGGGGCACAGGCGGGACTTTCCTGGCGCACGGTTCTTGGGAAGAGAGAAGGGTACCGCAGGGCCTTTCACGGGTTCGACCCGGAACGGGTGGCGCTTTTCGGTGATACAGACGTGGCCCGCCTCCTATCCGATCCCGGGATTATCCGGAACCGCGCCAAGGTTGCATCCTTGGTGGAAAACGCCCGCCTCGTAATTGCGGTTCGCGCCGAATTCGGCTCCTTCGGCGCATATCTCTGGAGGTTTGTCGGGAACAGGCCGATCGTGAACCGGTTCAGGACAATGTCCGAACTGCCGGCCGTGTCCCGGGAATCCGTCGCGATGAGCCGGGATCTTTCCCGGCGGGGCTTTCGCTTCGTCGGACCCACGATCTGCTACGCCTTCATGCAGGCGGTCGGGATGGTGAACGATCACCTGGTGGACTGCTTCCGCCACGCCGCCGTGAAGGGAAAATCCGGTCGGTGAAAGGGAGGAAACCAGCCTTCGGGCGACGGCATCTTTCCTGGCAACCGGATCCGGAGAAATACCCAGGAAAGAGGAGGGACGTCATGGCCAAGCTGCTGCATATCGAGTCCTCTCCCCGGAAGGACCGTTCGGCCTCCATCGCCGTTGCGCGCGCATTTCTCGACGAGTACCGGAAAACGCACGCCGGCGACACGGTGGAGACGCTGGACCTCTGGAAGACGGAGCTGCCGAGCTTCGACGGGGACGTGATCAATTCGAAGTACGTCATCCTGCACGGGAAGGAGCATACCCCGGAGCAGAAAAAGGCATGGGGAGCGGTGGAGAAGGTCATCGCGCAATTCAAGGGAGCGGACAAATACCTATTCTCCCTGCCGATGTGGAACTTCGGGATCCCCTACAAGCTCAAGCACTTCATCGACGTCATCGTCCAGCCTACGTACACCTTTTCCTTTTCGCCGGCGGAAGGGTACAAGGGGCTGGTCACGGGGAAGCCGGCGGCCGTCGTCTACGCAAGAGGCGGTGCGTACCCTCCGGGAACGCCGGGGGAGGGGTTCGACCTGCAGAAGCGCTACCTGGAACTGATCCTCGGCTTCATCGGGTTCACCGATGTCCGCCCGATTCTCGTGGAGGGGACGCTCGGAAAACCCGAAGAGGCGGAAGAATCGAAGGCGGGTGCCATGGCACAGGCAAAATCCCTCGCCGCATCGTTCTGACGTCCGCCCCCAGTCCTTAGTCCCCGGGGGAGGTTTTGTCCGACGCGGGCGTTACGCCGGGGAAAACATATCCGCAACCCATGGTCGATCACGGAGCGGCACGCGAGCGCGCGATAAAGGCTTGGGAATCATTAAAAAAGGGGAAATCTCCGATCGTCGGAAATAAACGGGACCTCCCCCGTCCCGCCGACATGCATGGGGAGATGGGATGAAGGTGATTGTCAGCGGATCGAGCGGGCTGGTCGGGTCGGCCCTCGTCAGTGAGCTTTCCGCCGAGGGGGATATCGTCACCCGGCTGCTGCGGTCCTCAGCGAAAGAGAAGGACGGGGGGACGGTTCATTGGGACCCCGGGACCGGCACCGTGGATCCCGAAGGGCTTGGTGGGCATGATGCCGTCGTCCATCTGGCCGGGGAGAACATCGCGGGGGCTCCGTGGAGCCCGGAGAGGAAGAAAAGGATCCGGGACAGCCGGGTCGTGGGAACCCGCCTCCTTTGCGAGTCCCTCCTGCGCCTTGAGCGCCCTCCGGACACATTGGTGTGCGCATCGGCCACCGGGATTTACGGGAACCGGGGAGAAGAGGTGCTTCGGGAGGAAAGCAAGCCGGGGAAAGGGTTTCTTGCCAAGGTGTGCCGGGACTGGGAGGAGGCAACCGGGGAGGCCGCCCGAAAAGGGATGCGGGTGGTCAATTTGCGCATCGGAATGGTGTTGAGCCAGGAGGGCGGGGCGCTGGCGAAGATGCTCCCGGCGTTCCGGGCTGGCGCGGGGGGCCGAATCGGGAGCGGGTGGCAGTACATGAGCTGGATCGCCCTGCCCGACCTCGTCGGTGCGATCCGCCACGCGATCGTCACGGATTCCCTGGTAGGCCCCGTGAATGCGGTGTCGCCCCACCCGGTGACGAACCGGGAGTTTACGAAAACCCTGGGGCACATACTCGGGCGCCCCACCGTCGCCTTCCTGCCCGCGTTCGCCGCCAGGCTCCTTTTCGGGGAGATGGCGGACGAACTGCTGCTGGCCAGCGCCCGCGTCGAGCCCGCGAAGCTTATCGCCTCGGGGTACAGGTTCCGTTTCCCGGAAGCAGAAGGGGCACTGCGTTACCTGTTGGGGAGATAAAACGAATATGTTGCCTATCTGTCCCGCCGTTTCTTCAACAGGTCATGCTTGGTTAAATATTCTCTCCCTTTCGGAGCAAGGGAATATTCTTTTGGCCTTCCGACGAATAAATGTTCACGAACGTAATTATTTCTCTCCAATTTGTCCAAGTGCTCTCTCGCTTTTTGAGCGGAAATCTCCAACTTATAGCCGACGGCATCTGCTGTTATAGGTGTATATCCGGGAGGGTCGTACAACACGTTTAGCATTTCGATCTCTATTTCTTCCGGTGCAGGTTTGGCGGCAATCGATTTTACAGGTTTATCGGTATCTTGCGTTTTTATTGCCTCGCTTTTTTTTGCGGCTTCGACTGCCTGCCTGGGTGTCTTTTTCGGTTTGTCGGTGTCGGGCGTCCTTTCCGGTTGATTTGCATCTTGTATCTCATTTCTCTTTTTTCCCCCTATGGATTCAACATCCAGTTCGAGTTTTGGCCACCAGATATCAAAGGTATTCCGTAATCTTTCCTTGCCAATTCTCCCTTTCTCTGTTTTTTCGTTGATCGTCACCAGGATCTGGTACATATCGTTTTTTTCGAAAATGGAAGACGGAAACTGGGCAAGTGGTCCATTGTCCAGTTCCGACCTTTCCACGCCTATGAGCAACGGGATCACTTTTGATACATCCAGGGATTTTGAAAGAACGCCCGCCTCAAAGTTTAGCCATGGTGCTCCCATGTTGCCGGGAACGACACATAATATTCCGAGAGATGACTGGTCCAGTTCTTTCGAGACGTCATATACCCATCTCGTTCCTTTTCGGATGTCCTCCGGTGATACGTATGTCTCCACGGCTTGAATGACGGAGGGAATCCAATCCCCGAGGATTGACGCAATGGCATGACTTGTCTCATCGGACCAGCTAATGAATATTTTCATCTTTCCCCACCAATTCAGATAAGCGTTCTGACGCTCCGGTTAGGCTGCGTGGCCTCAGCGAAAAACAGGGAAGCCGTCCGCTTCAGCCCGTTGCTAGATGCCCTTGCGATAAACCTCCCGACGATGACCGACCTTCACAACGCAAACGACAAGCTCACTATCCGATACGGAATAGACGATTCGATATGCCCCCTGGCGGACTCGATACTTATCGTCATGGCCGGAGAGTTTTTCGCAACCGGGAGGTCGCGGGTCAGAAGATAGTTCCTGGAATCGTTTGATGATGCGCAGACGATCTTTCTTGGGGGAGGCTTCAATCTCCTTGGCCGCGGACGGCTTGATGAGAAGCCTATAGCCTGCCACGTTTTCGCAGATCCTTCAGGACATCCTCGAAGACAAGATTCGGCTCGTTCGCCCTCTCCTCGAAGGCGGCCAGGTCTTCTGCATCCTCAGCCAGGTTGAGGCGGACCGCATCGTTGACCAGTTCCGAGATGGACCTGTCCGTTTCTGCAGCCTTGAGGCGCAAGGCTCTGTGGATCTGGGAGTCAAAATAAACGGTAGCTCTCTTCATCGCTGTTTTCATGCAACCACCTTAGCATTATAACGTCGTGACGTCAAGACGCCTGAAGTGGCAGCCTTGTTTGCCGACGGGGTCAGATCCCTGGGGGCAAGCGGCAGAGATGCGCTTTCCCTATGGAGGACCATCTGCCTGGCCCGCATCCCGGTTCCCTGTCCATCCCGGGGATGGTGGGTGATGGGGCTAGCGCAGGAATGAAGAGCGGTCCTTTACCTGTCCGGTCGAATGTAGGTAATCGTGTGATGCGTCAAGAGTTTTCCCCTTTTGTCGACGCATTCGGCGATCCCGTAGATCAGGCGTTTTCCCATCCGAAGGAGCCTGGCCGTGCACCGGAACTCCTCCTGGCTTGCCCAGGACAGAAATGCCGTCTTCATGTCGATCGTGACCGAAGGGTCGTCCTTGCCGAGCCGGGTCATGATCGCCAGCCACATGGCGACATCGGCAGCGGCCATGAACACCGGTCCGCTGATGATCCCGCCGGGACGCTCGAAGGTATTGCGGAACGGTACGCGGAGCTGGCACATCCCGTCTGCCACGGAGTGGAGCCGGAACCCGTACTCCTTTAGAAAAGGAGCCTCGGACAGGATCTTTTGAAGGTCGCCTTTCGTGACCGCCATGGGGGGTTTCATAAGTTATGAAAAGGCCGGTCAGATAGCTTTGGCCCAGGCCAGGCGTTTCTCGAGATACCGGGAGAGGGTGGTAAACGCGTAGCAGAGGATGAAGTAGATGAAGGCAATGAAGAGGAAGATCTCGGTGGGG
>JBAUKK010000294.1:0-8342 GCA_049577645.1 Candidatus Deferrimicrobiaceae bacterium | reverse complement strand
GGACCAAGTTCGCGGCCCGGATGTGGCTCGAGGACGTGAAAGCCGCCGGGGGTCTTACGGTGGGGGGGAAGAAGTATCCGGTCGAGCTTGTCATCGAGGACAACGAGTCCAAGGCGGAATCCGCCGTGAAGGCCGCCACCAAGATGATCACCGAGGACGAGGTGCTCGTCATGGTGGGACCGCAGGCCTCCAAGCAGGCGGTTCCGGCGGGCGGGATCGCGAACAACTACAGTACGCCGATGATCACCCCGTGGTCCACCAATCCCGACACCACGAAGGACCGGCCGTACGTATTCCGTGCCTGCTTTCTCGATCCCTTCCAGGGACCGGTGCTGGCCAACTTCATAACGGGGGAGTTCAAATTCACCAAAGCCGCGGTCCTGTATGACGTGGCGAGCGACTACCCCAAGGGGCTTGCCGAGTTCTTCAAGAAGGCCTGGGAAGGACTGCATGGCCCAGGGTCCGTCGTGGCCTACGAAAGCTTCACCACAAAGGACACCGACTTCAGCTCCCAGCTGACGAAGATCA
Organism: Candidatus Deferrimicrobiaceae bacterium; assembly: GCA_049577645.1. GTDB lineage: Bacteria > Desulfobacterota > Deferrimicrobia > Deferrimicrobiales > Deferrimicrobiaceae > CSP1-8. The sequence continues at coordinate 7,814 of JBAUKK010000294.1, read as the reverse complement.
ACAATTCCGGCGCCCAGGTGCTCTTTACTCCCCAGTACTACAACGAGGTGGCCCTGATCGTGCAGCAGGCACACCAGCTCGGGTGGAAAAACCCGATCGTGGGGAGCGACAGCTGGGGCTCGGCCGAGACGGTCAGTCTCTGCGGCAAGGACTGCTACGGGCTCTTCTTCAGCACCCACTACGCAGCGGCCGGCGCGACGGGAGCGACCAAGGCGTTCATCGACCGGTACAAGGCAAAATACGGCTACGTGCCCGACGACGTGGCCGCTCTCACCTGGGACGCCTTGCAGCTCGTGCAGAAGGCGATCCAGGATACCGGCGGGCTCACAGGGGATCTGAAAAAGGACCGGGACAATGTCCGCTCCGCGATGGGCCGGATCACGAAATTCCAGGGGATCACCGGCGAGATGACGTTTGCCGGGGGAGGCGACCCGAGCAAGTGCGCGGTCATCGTCCGGATCAGCGACAAGGGCGAATTCGAGTTCTACAAGTCCGCCTGTCCGTAAAGATAGTCGGTGCAGGAGAGGCGATTTCGCGATCGATCCCGTACGATGACCTAAATTCGTTTTAACGAAAAGGCGGGCCCGGGACGTATTGTCCTGGCCCGCCTTTCTTGAAAGCGCAGGCAACGAATCGATGGTCATTTTCCTCCAGAACCTGGTCAACGCCCTCCAGTGGGGGAGTTTCTACGCCCTGATCGCACTGGGATACTCCATGGTGTACAGCATCCTCATGCTCTTCAACTTTGCGCACGGCGACATCTTCATGGTCGGGGCATACATCGGCGTCGGGGTTTCCATGGGCCTCATCGCCCTTTCTTCCTCGGGGCTACTCGCCATGCCCAACTGGTTGATCCTGGTATTGACCATCCTCTTCTCCATGTTCCTGACCTCGTTCGTCGGCATGATCGTCGAGCGGGTAGGGTATCGGCCCTTGCGGGACGCGCCCCGGGCCTCGGCCGCGATCACGGGCCTGATGATCGGCATCATACTGGAGACCGGCAACCTGGCCCTGCTGGGGGCACGGCGGATCAGCTTCCCTTCCCTGATCGAGACCACGACCTATAACGTGAACGGCGTATTCGTGACCAACAAGAAGATCATGATCGTCGTCGTGTCGCTGCTCCTTGCCCTTGCCCTGCACCAGTTCGTCCGCAGGACGAAGTGGGGGATGGCCATGCGGGCGATGGCCTTCGACTTTGCCGTCGTGCCCCTGATGGGGGTGCCGCTCAACACCATGGCCGCCCTCACGTTCGCGATCGGATCCGCGCTGGCCGCAGCCGCGGGGATCCTCTTCGGGGTCGCCTACCCGGTATTGGACCCGTACATGGGCATTCTCATCGGCTGGAAGGCGTTCGTGGCCGCCATCCTGGGGGGCAGAGGCTCGGTCATGGGAGCCACGCTCGCCGGCTTCCTGCTGGGGTTCACCGAAATTTTCGTGGCCATGATCTTCCCCTCGACGCTTCGCGACCTGATCGCGTACTCCATCATTCTTTTGATCCTGACGTTTCGGCCTCACGGCTTTTTCGGGGAGCCGTACAGCGCACGCTTAAGACTCTAGTGCATCCAGGCGCCAAGTGACATGGAAAGAGAAAGCGGGACGAGGTCGGAACGGGTGAGGCCGGCGAGTCGGTATTTCCGGACGCCGTTTTCCCGGGTTCCTCTGCTTGGCTGGCTTGCCGGCGTCCTGGTCGCGGTCACGCTGGAACGCTTCGCAGGCGCTCCCCTCGCACTGGCTCTGGGTCTTACGAAAGTGCCGGTCCTGTTCGGTTTCGTGATCATGCTTAAAAAACCCGCCCTGATCCCCAGCGCGGTCCTGTATATCCTGTTGATCTACGCGGTACCGACAGCCGTCTTGACACGGCTTAGTATCTCCGCGGCGAACCGGCTCGCGGCATGGCTTGTCCGGCTCCCAATGGTGTTCCCGGTTGCCGTTCACCTTGCCGTGCTGTACGCGGCCCTGCATGTCTGGGCGGGAATCAGCGATTACCGTGACCTCATTCTCCGGCTCACCCTGATCGCCGTGATGATCACCTTGAGCCTGAACGTGATCAACGGCTACATGGGCGAGTTCTCGTGTTCCCACCCGGGGTTCATGGCCATCGGCGCATACTTCGCTTCGGTGTTTACCCTGGGCCTGTTCGTCAACGATCATTTCTTCGGATCCGTCTTCCTCCCTCCGGCCCTGGGGGTGTTCCTGTTCCCGGTTGGCTTGATCCTGGGCGGATTCGTGGCATCGTTCGGGGCCCTGGCTGTCGCGATCCCCTCCTTTCGAACGAGGGGCGATTACCTGGCCATCATCTCCCTGGCGTTCCTGTTCATCGTCAAGAGCCTGATCGAGAACCTGGAGTTCGTCCGGGGCGCACGGGGCCTGAGCGGACAGCCAGATTGGGCAACCCTGCCGACGGTCTTTCTCTGGACCGTCCTCTGCGTGTGGAGCATCAACAATTTCGTGCGTTCGACGATCGGAAAGGCCCTCAACGCGGTGCGCGACAACGAAATGGCGGCCGGCGCGATGACGGTGGACACCCGGCGGACCAAGATCGTGGCGTTTCTCTTCGCGGCCTTCTGGGCCGGCGTGGCAGGCGGGCTTTTCGCGCATGTGCTGCGGTACGTGAACCCGTCGACCTTCGGGATCCAAAAACTCGCGGAGGTTCTGGCCATGGTCTACTTCGGGGGGCTGAACTCCGTGTACGGATCGATCGTCGGCGCCGTCAGCATCAGTCTCCTCGGGGAAGCCCTGCGTCCGTTGGAGATTTTCAAGTGGATCATCATTCCGCTCCTGCTCATCCTCGTGATGATCTATCGCCCGACGGGGCTGATCGCGTTCAAGGATCTTAACGTCACGGCCCTTATCCAGCCGAAACGGAAACCGGAGGGAGAAGCGTGACGGCGCCGTTCCTCCAGGTTCGCAACATGTCCCATGACTTCGGCGGACTGCGCGCTGTGCGGGACTACAACCTGGAGGCGGGATCCGGCCAGATCCGCGGGTTGATCGGACCGAACGGGGCGGGAAAGACCACCATCTTCAACCTCATTACCGGCATCTACCAGCCCACGGAAGGGGAAATCCTCCTGGACGGGAAAAAAATAAACGGCCTTCCGTCTCACCGGATCGCCTCCCTGGGCGTGAGCAGGACCTTTCAGAACCTTCTGTTGTGGAGACACATGACCGTCATCGATCACGTGAAGCTGGCCCACTACTCGAAGATCCGGTACGGATTGTTCGCGGCATTCATCGGGACACCCGGGCACCACCGGGAAGAGGCCGAGATCGAGGAGAAAGCGGTTCGCCTCCTTGATATGATGGGGATCCGCCATCTCGCGGATCAGGTCGTCCTCAACCTGCCGTACGGCGCTCAGAGAAGGGTGGAGATGGCCCGGGCGCTGGCGACGGAACCCAGGATCCTGCTCCTGGACGAGCCGACGGCGGGGATGAACCCGGAAGAGCTGGCGCAGATCATGGAGATCATCCGCCGGATCCATGGCGAGCTGGGGCTGTCGATTCTCCTCATCGAACATCGGATGAAGGTGGTCATGGAGCTATGCGGCATCATCCAGACCCTTGACTTCGGTGCCGTCATCGCGGAGGGCACGCCCGAAGAGATTCAGAACAATCCCCGGGTCATCGATGCCTACCTGGGCAAGGAGAAGGCGACCTGATGCTGTTGTCGGTGGATAACCTGGGGGTTTCCTACGAGAAGATCAAGGCCCTTCACGGGATATCTTTCCGGATCGACGAGGGGGAGATCGTGTGCATCATCGGCGCCAACGGAGCGGGGAAGAGCACCACCCTGCGGGCGATTTCCCGCCTTGTCCCGGTCGAAGCGGGGACGAAAATGACCTTTCTGGGGCGGGACTTGCTCCAGTACCCTCCGGACAAAGTGGTCAGCAAGCTCGGCATCTCCCATGTCCCCGAAGGAAGACGCCTGTTCGACAACCTGACGGTCATGGAGAACCTTCGGCTCGCGACGTTTGCCCGGAGGGACGGCAAAGCGATCGCGAACGACAGGGACCGGGTGTTCTCGATCTTCCCGCGGCTTTCCGAGCGGCAACATCAGAAGGCAGGAACGCTTTCCGGCGGCGAGCAGCAGATGCTGGCCGTCGGGCGGGCATTCATGAGCGGCAGGAAGATCATGCTCCTGGATGAGCCCTCCATGGGATTGGCACCCCTATTGATGATGAGCGTGTTCGACTCGCTAAAGGAAATCAATCGGGAAGGAACCTCCATTCTGGTCGTCGAGCAGAACGCCCGGATGGCGCTTCAATTCGCCGGTCGAGGGTATGTTTTGGAGAACGGCAGGGTTGTGCTCGAGGGCAGGTCCGGGGAACTTCTCACCAATCCCCGCGTAAAGAAAGCCTATCTCGGAGGATGATTGCCGACCACCCCAAATGGGTTGACTTCGGTTATGATAAAGGTATAGTTCCCGAAACCGGATAATTGAAAATCAGCCCGCCCTTTAGGAGGTGGATATGTCCTATGCGAAACCTAAAGAGGGTGTGCAGCCTGTAACGCATCAGTGGAACAGAGTCACCGTATCGGATCTCGGATTTTCTTCTCCCACAAGGTTGGAGAAAGGAAAATTATTCATCAATATCGATGAGTTAACCAGCCTGCTGCAATCCGATCCCAACATCAAGGACGTCAAGCTGGCGACTGCCCGCCCCGGGGAATCGGTTCGGATCATTCCCGTCAAGGATGTCATCGAACCCCGCTTGAGTCTGGTCCCGGATTATCCGGTTTTTCCCGGAGTGCTTTCCGCATGGGATGCGGATGCCAACGGGGTTCTGTCCGGGGAGATCGTGTCGCTTTCCGGGATGGTCGTGACCACCGTGGGATCGATCGTGGGCTTCCAGGAAGGATTGATCGACATGTCCGGTCCGGGCGCCCGATACTCGCTCTTTTCCCAAAAGCATCACCTGGTGCTGGACATCACCGTGAAAGCGGGGACGCAGCGGCACGATCACGAAAAAACGGTCAGAATGGCCGGTTTCAAGGCCTCCGACTACATCGCCCGGTGTGTATTGAACCCTCCGCTTTCCACTGCCAGCAGCGAAACCCTGGTCAATCCGGAATATCCGGACTCCCCCGGTACCCCGAAACGGGCCGGGCGAAGCGGGTTGCCACGTATCGCGTACCTGTACATGCTCCAAACCCAGGGGCTTCTGCACGACACGTACTATTGCGGGGTGGATGTCAAAACGATGCTGCCCAGACGAATCGTGCCGACGGAAGTGCTGTTCGGCGCCATCGTCTCCGGAAATTGCGTCTCGGCCTGCGACAAGAACACGACGTATCACCAACAGAACAACCCCATCATCCTCGAGCTCCTGCGCAGACACGGGACGGACTGGGACTTCGCCGGATGCGTCATCACCAACGAAAACGTTACCCTGGGCGATAAACAGCGATCGTCCACGCTGGCGGCCGATCTCATCGCGTCGCTTTCCCCCGACGGCGTCATCGTTTCCAAAGAGGGGTTCGGCAATCCCGACGCCGATCTCATGATGAACTGCTCCAAGATCGAGACGCACGGGATCAAGACGGTTCTGCTCACCGATGAGTTCGCGGGACAGGACGGCGCCTCGCAATCCCTGACCGACACCCACCCGAAAGCCGACGCCATCGTGTCCACCGGGAACGCCAACGAAGTGATCGTTCTCCCGCCGATGGAAAAGGTCATCGGCGACGACCGCGTCATCACGGAACTGGCAGGCGGGTCCAGCAAATGCCTCCTTCCGGACGGCAGCGTCGCCATCGAGCTTCAGGCGCTCATCGGGTCCACCAACCAGTTGGGAATCGAAAGAATATCCTCGAGGATGAAGTAGATGGCCGAGGGAACCCAAAACAGGAAATACCGGGTCGTCCATTATGTGAATCAGTTCTTCGGGGGCGTGGGCGGCGAGGAGAAGGCCGACTGCGAACCTTTCACGATAAAGGGTCCGCAAGGACCCGGACGCCTTCTGGAGAAACTGTTCCGCGAGGAAAACGCGGATGTCGAAATCGTCGCCACGGTCGTCTGCGGCGACAGCTATTTCGCCGATCACCAGGAAAACGTCCTTCGGGAACAGATTCCCGTCATCCGGGGACACCATCCGGATCTGGTCGTGGCCGGGCCGGCGTTCAATGCCGGGCGATACGGGATAGCCTGCGGCGCGATCTGCCAGGCGCTGGAACCGCTGGGCATCCCCGCCATCACCGCAATGTACAAAGAGAACCCTGGCCTGGATCAATACAGGAAGGCGGTTCTGATCGTCGAATCCGCCGACACCGTGTCCGGCATGGAAGACGCGGTCCGGAAAATGGTCCGGATCGGCATCAAAAGACTGCGCGGAGATAAGATCGAAACCCCCAAGGCCGAAGGGTGCTTCGAGCAGGGCATAAGACAGAATTATTTCCATGAAGAGCCGGCATACCGTCGCGCCCTCGACATGCTTCTTCGGAAAATCAGCGGGGAGACGTTCGAAACCGAATACCCGATCCCCTTTTTCGACCGCGTCGAGCCGCGGCCGGCCCTGGCCGACCTCAAAGGAATCACCATCGCCCTGGTCACGTCCGGCGGCATCGTGCCCACGGGAAATCCGGATCATATCGAAAGCTCGAGCGCATCCAAATTCGGGAAATATCCCCTCGAAGGGATGGAAACGCTGGAGACCAAAACGCACCAGTCCGCTCACGGCGGATACGACAACACCTATGCCAACGAGGATCCCAACCGGGTGCTTCCTATCGACATGATGAGGACGCTGGAAAAGACGCTGGGGTTCAAGGTGCATCCGTGGTATTACGCCACGGTGGGAAACGGGACCTCGGTGGACAACGCCCGGAAATTCGCGAAAGAGATCGCGGTCGAGCTGATCCGGGACGGAGTCCAGGCCGTCATCCTCACTTCCACTTGAGGAACCTGCACTCGTTGCGGGGCAACGATGGCAAAAGAGATCGAGAGGGCGGGGATTCCGGTGGCTCACGTCTGTTCCATCATCACCATATCCCAGACCGTGGGCGCCAACCGGATCGTTCCGTCCGTCGCCATACCTCATCCGCTGGGAAACCCCAAGCTTCCGCGGGCGGAAGAGCAGGAACTGCGGCGGAACCTGTTGAAGAAAGCGCTTGACGCGCTCCAGACGCCCATCGAAGAGCAGACCGTTTTTTCATGACGCCGACAAAAGACGGGGGTGGTTCCAGATGAGTCCGGGAGAGCATTTCGTCGAGGTCGGCGAGGGGGATTTCGAGAAGGAGGTGATGGAGTCGGGGATCCCCGTTCTCGTGGACTTTTTCACTCCTCCGTGCGCCCCCTGCAAAGCCCTCGTTCCGGTCCTTACGCGGGCAGCCAGGAAATTCCCGAACGTCAAGGTCGTCAAGGTCAACGCCTGGGACAACCAGGGCCTTTGCGCCCGGTTCAAGATCGTGGGCGTTCCGGCGCTTCTGTTTTTCAAGGGCGGACAAAACGTTCTCCGGGTCGACGGGTTCGACGACTCGACCGAAAGACGGATCGAGGACGGCTTGAACGATATCCTGGGGGACTGATGTGAATGCAAGCCACGTCATCATCAAGACATGCGCCAATATCCTCGTCCACCTTCCCGATTTCGTCCGTCACGGCTCCAAGCCATCCAGGGAAATAAAGAAGCATCCGGACCTCGAGGGAAAAATAAAAGGTCGTTTACGGACATTCGAGGAAGCCGTGCGCTACGCTCCCAACCAGGTCTTCATCGGAAACATGGAACCGGACGCGCTTCGTTCGCAGGAACGTCCGTGGTTCCGGCATCTCCTCAACAGTGACGGCGCGGTCGGCCGAACCGGCCCGTTCGGGG
>JBAUKK010000293.1:0-3181 GCA_049577645.1 Candidatus Deferrimicrobiaceae bacterium | reverse complement strand
GGGGAAGCCGGTCTCGTTTCCGGACTCGAAGTCATCCCGGCGGAGACCCTCCGGGACGCCGCGGCGGCCCTGTCAGGCGACCTTCTTCCACCACGGGAAGGCCGGCAGTGTCCTCCGTCCATCCCCGCCGATCCGGGCGGGCCGGATCTTAAGGACGTGGTCGGCCAGCCGGTGGCCCGAAGAGCGCTGGAAATAGCGGCGGCAGGGGGCCATGCGCTTCTTCTCTCCGGCCCTCCGGGTTGCGGAAAAACGATGCTCGCGGAGCGTATGCCGGGGATCCTGCCCGACTTCGAGGAAGACGAGGCGCTTGAAACGGCAAAGATCTACAGCGCCGCAGGGGAGCCCCCCTGGCCACGTCTCATAACACAACGGCCTTTTCGCACCGCCCATCACTCCGTGACCCCTGCCGGGCTGGTAGGCGGAGGAAATCCGCCCCGCCCCGGGGAGATCACCTTCGCCCACGGCGGGGTGCTTTTTCTCGACGAGCTCTCCGAATTCCGGCGGGAGTCCCGGGAGGCTCTCCGGCAACCGCTCGAATCCGGGGAAATCCGGATCGTGCGATCGGGCGGCGTCTACCGGTTCCCTTCCCGTTTCCTGCTCCTTGCGGCGACGAACCTGTGTCCGTGCGGAAGCGTTGGTCACCCGAAACGGATCTGCCGATGCTCTCCCGGCGTCCTCCAGCGCTTCTCGCAGAAATTCTCCGGCCCCCTTCTGGACCGCTTCGACCTGTCGGTAACCGTCGCCCCCCTTTCCGCCGATGACTGGTCCGCATCATCGGGGGAAGAGGGGTCGGCCGCCGTCCGACGGCGCGTCACGTCGGCCCGCAGCACCCAGTCCCGACGCTTCGCCAAAAACCCCTTTCGGACGAACGGGGATGCCGTCGTTCCCCATTCCGAGATGACCTCCTCCTTCTCCCCCGAAGCGCGCGCGCTCCTCGTGCGCGCGGCCGACCGGATGGGTCTGTCCGGAAGGGGAATCGGAAAGGCGGCCCGGGTAGCCAGGACAATCGCCGACCTGGCGGGAGAAAAGAACGTTTCACTCCCGCATGTCGCCGAGGCACTCCAGTACCGGCTTCCCGTTTTTACCCGTCGGTGAGGGGAATGTATATTCGGGGTGCCGATACGGAGGTTACAACCGGTCCGCAATATCCCAGAACACCTTTTCCACGTAATTGCGGAAACCGTGGATGAAGGCACAACGCTTGTTGAACCGTGCCAGCGACCCGCAAAAGTACAGGCCGGGAAGGGAGGACTGCCCCGTGGGAGAGATCACGGGATACCCGTCTGCATCGGTTTGCACATTCCCGCCTTCGATCGGAATCCACGCCGGTCGATACCCCGTGGCGCAGATGATCCAATCGAACTCCTTCCGCTCGCCGCTTTGGAAGCCGACCCGTTTGCCCGCCACGCTGACCACGGGGTCCCCTTCCCGCAGCGTGATGATTCCGAACCGGATGCACTCCTTGAGCAAGCTTTCCGACGATCCCCGGATGTCCTCCAGGTTCCCCGTGTCGCTGAAATAGCGCATCGGCTCGCGGGTGCAGAGCGTGACCCGGGCGGTCCCGGCCAACTCGAGGGAAATTTCCGCGGCGGAGTTCCCGCCCCCGATGATCAGGACCCGCTTCTCCCGGTACGCCACGCAATGGATGAAGTCGCAGGAATGGAGGACGAAAGGGTTGGAGACGATTCCCGGGATGTCGGGAAACGCCGGCTCCGACGACGATCCTGTCGCTATCACCAGGAACCGGCAGGACTTTTCCCCGTTTGATGTCTCTACGGAGAATCCCCGGGCGATGACGGCGGCACGAACCGCGGGGGTATTCTCGGCAATGCGAAGCATGTTCTCCCGGGCGAAGGCGTCCACGTAGCAGAGAAAATCCTCCCGGCTGGGGAACGGCTTCCGGACGCCGGGTATCGCCCACAGAGGGTGCTTCAGCGTCAGGGACGTCCAGTCGATGCCCGGGACGGAGGGGGACAGCAGGATCATACCCTGACGCATCATGCGCCACGACTGGGCCGTCTTGCCCCGCTCGAGAACCTGGTAGTCGATCCCGTGCTCCTCGAGAAGATGCGCCAGGATGAGCCCACCCGGTCCGCCCCCGGCGATGATCACATCCTTCATCGGTTCCCCCTTTCCCCGGGAATTTTCCTAATATATCATCCGGAGCGCGCCGATTTCCGAGTTGACAGGAAATCCGGTCTTTCCTATAGTGAGAGGTTCGTATCGTCGCCTGCGGAGGTTCGGATAGATGTACGCAGTGGTGCGCACCGGGGGAAAACAGCTTCGCGTTTCCCCCGGAGATGTGGTCAAGGTGGAGAAACTCCCTCTGGAGCCCGGGGAGACCGTGGAACTCTCGGACGTGCTGCTCGTTTCCTCCGGGGAGAAAACGGCGGTAGGAACCCCCACGGTTCCCAACGCCAAGGTCATCTGCATGTCTCTCGGGGACGGGAAGGAAAAGAAAATCGTCGTCTACAAGTACAAGCGGAGGAAGGGGTACGCGCGCAAGCAGGGCCACCGCCAGATTTTCACGAGACTGTCGGTAAAGGAAATCCTGGTCGGCTGAACGCACGCCGGGAGAGAAGGTTCGGAAATGGCGCACAAAAAAGGGGTAGGCAGCTCAAGGAACGGACGGGACAGCCAGAGCAAGCGTCTCGGCGTGAAGGCCTACGGCGGGGAGATCGTGACCGCCGGGTCGATCATCATACGCCAGCGGGGCACGGCCGTGCACCCGGGACGGAACGTCGGCTTGGGAAGGGACCACACCCTGTTCGCCCTGATCGACGGAAAGGTTCAGTTCGAGCGGTTCGGGAAGGACCGCAAGAAGGTGTCCGTCCTCTCCGTTACGTAAGGCTTCCCCTCTCCATGCGATTCATCGACGAGGCCACCGTCACCGTCCGGTCCGGGGACGGCGGGCGGGGATGCGTAAGCTTTCGCCGGGAGAAGTACGTTCCTCGTGGCGGCCCGGACGGCGGCAACGGCGGTAACGGCGGCAGCATCATCCTCCAGGTCAGCCCGAACCTCTCCACTTTACTCGACTTCCGGTACCGGAGGGTGTTCAAGGCCAAGCGGGGACAGCACGGGATGGGGAAGAACATGCACGGCAGGAACGCCCCCGACCTGGTGATCCCCGTGCCTCCGGGCACCATGGTATACGACGGCGAGACGGGGGAGCGGCTGGCCG